>CAJWSN010000005.1 GCA_913046175.1 uncultured Opitutia bacterium | reverse complement strand
AATCAATTTTAACTATCTGGCCAATTAATGGATCTTGAATTCTACTTAAAATTGCGTCATGTCTTTTATCAAAGTCATTTGGAGAAGTAATAACTGTAGGTAATTTCCTGTTATATCTCCAAGTTATAATTTGATACAATTTTTCATGAGCCCATTTACTATAATTTTCAGATCCAAAGTCATCTAATATTAAAATTTTAGAATCTTTAATTAAGTTAAACCTAGGAACATAATTTTCATCATTATCATCAGAATAAGAATTCCTTAATTCATCCAACATATCAGGGACAAACACAAACATAGCATCATGCCCTTTTGTTTTTAAATTCATAAAAATTGCTATGGCAAGGTGTGTTTTCCCCACTCCAGTAGGTCCATAAAACGTTAACCATCCTTCAGGATTTTTGGCATAATTTTTTGCAACTTCATAAGAGTTTTTAACTGCAGACGAAATCTTTCTGTCGAAATATTTCAGGATATCTCCAAGCTGGCTGGAGAACTTGGCCTTTTCTTCCTGTGAAAGCTCGAGGCGTGCGAGATTGGCGACATAGTCGATATCAATATTGTTGGTGTCGGTCATTTGAAAGTGGGATCAGGACCGGAGGTCGTAGGGAGTGTTTTCTGTCATGGCACGGGTGATGGTCTCAAAGGCCTGGTTGACTTCCTTTTCCTTAAGGGTGCGTTCCATGGACCTAAAACTTATGGCAAAGGCAATGCTCTTGTGATTTTCAGGAAGACCCTCGCCCTGATATACATCAAAGATGGAAATCTCCTGCGCGTCAAATTCATCGGGGCATGCCTCGTTGGCGGCCTTGCGAATTTCGGCCAGGACCTGTCCTGCGGGTATTTTGGCATCCATGACAAGGGCTAGGTCACGGTTGGCGTGGGGGAAGTCGCTGATGGGTTGAAAGCCCGGTTGACTGGCAACCTTTCGCAAGGTTTCCGCGGTAAAGCAACAAGTGCCGGCGAGAATCGTGCCTTTGATGTCGAGGTCGGCAATGCGTTTGTGATCAAGCAGGCCACATTCAACCAGGCATCCATCCTTCACCGAGCCGGCACTTGCACTGTGACCGGGTTGCCAAAGGGTGGATTCAAGGGCCTCAAAGACAAGAGTGTCCGGGTCAGTCCCGGCGAGGCGCGCAATCTCAATGGATACTTTCTTGGCGGAGAAAAAGTCGTTGGGCGCTGTATCCTGCCAGTGGCGTTGAAGGGGTTCCTGCAGAAGGATGAAACCAATGGAAATCATTTCCACGACTTCGCCATCAAGCACGTGATGGACACGGCCCTTCTCAAAGAGTCGCAGCGGATCGTTTCCGTGTGCCTGATTAAGGTGCAGGGCCTCCAGCAGGCCCGGGATAAGGGAGGGGCGCAGGTGGGTCTGGTCACTGGCAAGTGGGTTGGCCAGCTTCAGGGCTTCCGCGTATTTCGCACCAAAAAGGGTTTCCACCTCCTCCCCGGGCCGTGTGCTGTAGATATTGCACTCATTAAAGCCGTTGGCGGACAAGTATTTTCCGGCCCTGCCACCAAAGATGGCAATTGCGTCATCCTGCGCGTGCAGTCCACTGACCTGGACCGGCGAGGCGGGGATGTTGTGGGTGCCGTGGATGCGGAGGAATTCCTCGACCAAGTCAATGGGGCGATCGATATCGGGGCGGAAGGTGGGGACGTTGACTGTCCACTGGCTGCCGTTTTCTTCAATGGACAGACCAAGGGACTCGAGGATTTGCCTGATGTCAGCGGACTTGACATCGAAACCCAGGGTCTTGTTAAAAAATGCGGGCTCGCAGGAGATCGGGTCAGTCCCTGCCGGGGGTTCACCGGAAACGGAGGGTTCGCCGACGAGAGTCCCGCCAGCGATTTCAAGGATAAGATCAATGGCGCGGCGGGCGGCGTAGACCACCCCGTCGGGATCGACATGCCGCTCAAAGCGATAGGAGCTGTCGGATGAGAGCCCGAGGCGACGTGAAGTGAGGCGGACGGACTCAGGCTTGAACCATGCGGATTCCAGGACAATGTCCGTGGTGTTTTCATCGACCTCGGCATCAACACTGCCCATGACTCCAGCCACCACCAGTGGTCGTTCGGCATCGGCGATGACACCCATGTCAGCGCTGAGGATGCGTTCCTTTTCGTCAAGGGTGGTGATCTTCTCGTTCTCCGTGGCCATTCTGACCTTGATGCATCGTCCGCGAAGTTTTGATGCGTCAAAAGCATGGAGCGGCTGCCCGGTTTCCATTAAAACCCAGTTGGTAATGTCCACGACGTTGTTGATGGGACGAAGCCCGATCGCCTCCAGGTCCTTGCGGAGCCATTCCGGACTTGGCCCCATCTTGACTCCCTGGATGCTGAAGGCGGTGTAAAGCGGACAGAACCCGGGGTCCTCAACCTCGACGGAATCGAGAAAAGGGGAGGCCCCCGACCCTGCAGCAGAGGCGTCCTTGAGCTCAGGTTTCTTGATCTTGAGACTGAAGAGGGCTGCCAACTCCCGTGCGATGCCAATAATGGAGAGGGCGTCCGGACGATTCGGGGTCACGGCGAGGTCAAAGACGGTTTCGCCTTCGGGAAAGACTTCATTGATGGGGGTCCCGATCTCCGGTTTGTCGGCAAGGACAAGGAGCCCCGAATGATCTTCCCCAAGGTTCAGCTCGCGGGCACTGCACATCATGCCTTCGGATTTCACCCCGCGGAGCTTGGACTTCTTGATCTTGAAGTTTCCGGGAAGGACGGCGCCGGGGAGGGCGACGGGAACCCGGTCGCCAGGCTGGAAGTTCTGGGCACCGCAGACAATGTTGTGGTTGTCCTCACTGCCGGTGGTGACTTCGCAGACGCTCAGGCGGTCAGCATTGGGATGCTGTTCCCGGGAAACAACCTCGCCGACCACCACATTCTCCAACTGGGGGAGACCGAGGGTCTTGGCGCCCTCAACCTCAAGGCCCGACAAATTCAGGGCCTCCTCAATTTCATCGGGGGACTTGTCGAGCTCAATGTAGCGCCTGAGCCAGCTGAGGGAAACTTTCATTGGGTGATTCGCGGTTGTGTCAGACCGACTTGAATTGCTGGAGAAATCGAAGGTCGTTTTGATAGAAGTGCCGGATGTCATCGATGCCGTGAAGGATCATGGCGATACGCTCGACCCCCATGCCAAAGGCATAGCCGGAGACTTCTTCTGCATCATAGCCCACATGGCTGAAGACGTTGGGGTCCACCATGCCGCACCCAAGGATTTCAATCCACCGGCCACTGAGTTTGCCGAGATTTGTACTTTGCACGTCCATCTCAAAGCTGGGTTCTGTGAACGGAAAGAAACTTGGCCGAAACCGGGTTCGTGTGTCGGACCCGAACAATTCCTGCACGAAATGGTCGAGTACCGCCTTGAGGTCGCGGATGTTGACCTCCCGGTCCACATACAGTCCCTCGACCTGATGGAAGTTGGCGCTGTGTGTCGCGTCCACGGTGTCACGGCGGAAGCATCGTCCTGGTGAAAGGATTCGTACCGGGGGCTTGCGCTTGGCCATGGTGCGAATCTGCACTGCCGAGGTATGTGGACGCAGGATAAAACTCTCATCATCACGCTTTTGTTCACCGTGCAAACGAAAGTCCCCGGGGAGGTAATAAGTATCCTGCATGTCCCTGGCCGGATGGCTGGCAGGGGTATTGAGTGCATCAAAGCAGAAGAACTCAGTCTCCAGTTCCGGCCCTTCAACCACGGTGAAGCCGATTTGCCGGAAAATGCCGATAATCTGTTCCCGGGCCTGTGTCAGGGGATGCTCTGTTCCCGGCTGGCTTTCAGCCACGGGAAGGGAGGGATCAACCGCCGGGCCCATCCTGGCCTCGAACTCAACCGCCTCGATCTTGTCCTGGATTGAGCTGAAGATTCCCTCGAGGCGTTGTTTCACCTCGTTGATCTTCTTGCCGAATACAGGCTTTTGATCGTTGGGCAACTTCCCAATGCCTTTGGAAACAGTTGTCAGCGAACCGTTTGGGCCGACAAATGTAGCCTTGAAGTCGGCAAGCTCAGCCCGGGTGGAAACGGCGTTTTGCCCGGATTCCGCCTGCTTGACGAGGGCGTGCAGTTCCTCCTCCATCCTGGATGGGGCGGGGATGGGAGGGCTAGCCCTCCTGTGCCGCCTTGACCTGTTTGACGAGGGCCTCGAAGGCCTGAGGTTCGTTTACGGCGAGTTCGGAGAGTGACTTCCGGTTCATCTCTATGCCCTGCTTCTTGAGGGCATGCATGAACCGGCTGTAGTTGATCCCCAACTCGCGGCAGGCAGCATTGATACGAATGATCCAGAGCTGTCGAAATTCACTTTTACGTTTACGACGGTCGCGATAGGCGAACTGCTCTGCGCGTTGGACTGCGTGCTTGGCGTAACGGAAAAGCCTGGAGGCGTTTCCGAAATAACCGCGGGCCTTCTTCAGTACCTTTTTGCGGCGTGCCTTGGTGGCGGGTGCGTTTCTGGTTCGTGGCATGTTTTTTCCAAGATTTTGGTTCAGTGGTCGCCGGGGTCGCCTTCCTCAAACTTCACCCCGTGCTTCCTTGTTCAGGCCGGGCTTCAAAGACCGGGGGCCATTGCCCTCTTGAGTCCTCGGCTTATTGACTTTGCGACTGGTTGATCCTGACTCATGCGGCGCAATTGCCTGGTATTCTTGTTGCGCATCATGTGACGTTTCCCGGGTTTGCGGCGCATGAGTTTGCCCGTTCCAGTGACCTTGAAGCGTTTCGCAATGGATTTTTTGGTTTTTTGCATTGGAGGAAGTGGGAAAAAATCGACAGGGGGCCTTGTTGTAAAGGATATTGTTAAGGAAATTGACCCATTGATGTCCCAATTACCCTGTTTGTGGAACATCCTCATGTCAGCACCTTTTAAATTGCTTTGGGGCCGGGGGGGAATCCGTCCTTGCCAATCGGGCGAAGATTCCAGTAGGAATCGTCCCCGTTTCAAAATACCATTTACCCTTTCAATGCAGCAAGAAATGACACAACCCTTCATTAATAATCGTAAACAGTTCCACAGCCGGGGGTTCTCCCTGGTGGAAATCCTGATCGTGCTTGCCCTTATTGGATTGCTTGCCGGACTGGTGGTGACAAATTTGGACAAGATTCTTGGAGGCGGAAAGGAAAAGGCGGCCAAGAGTTTTGTCACAACGTCCCTGGAGACTCCGCTGCAGACTTTCATGCTCGATGTTGGTCAGTATCCAAGTTCCCTGAAGGACCTGGTCACGAATCCCGGCAAGGGCAACAAGTGGAAGGGGCCTTATATCAAGCAGAACAAGGTCCCGGTGGATCCCTGGGGAAATGAATACCAGTACACCAGTCCAGGAAAGAAAAATTCAGGAGGTGGGTATGACGTCTGGTCCAATGGCCCTGATGGACAGTCCGGCTCGACCGACGATATCGGGAACTGGGATTGATCTGCGCGGAAGCAGGGGCTTCACCTTGATTGAAGTCCTGTTGACGCTTGCATTGATCCTCATTCTCGGGTCCCTGGTTGTCTACAATGTAGGCAACCTTCACAGGATGCGGGACGAGAGGCCACTGGAGGAGGTTCTCTTGAATGCCGTGCGCGAAGCGCGTTACCAAGCCGCCTTCAACAAGGAGGTTTGCTGGCTCTCTTATGACGTGGAGAAGGCGGCTTTCAGAATCTCAATCGACAGTCAGGCCCCCATCCCGGCCCTGCCCTCGGAGCGCAGCGTCTTCACGGCCACGGTCGAGGAGGAGGAGCAGCCCATACCGGCCCTGGCGACCTTGGAGGTGTTTGTGCGGGAGGAAGAGGAATCGCCGAAGGTGGAATTCCTGGCGGTTCCTCCTGGAAAGGGGTTTGACGGTGGCCCCGACGACGAGCCCGAGGATTTCAAACTGACCCGGGTGCCCTTTGACCCGGCCGGCTTTTCCGTGCCATTCACGGTGAAGCTGGACTTCCCTCAGGAGGAACTGCGCAAAACGGTTGCCTTTGATCCTTTCTCCAACCATGTACTGGACCCGGAGGACGTGCGATGAGAATGCCCGGAAGAGAGCCGCCCCGTTGCGGAAGCCAAGGCTTCACATTGATCGAGGTCCTGGTGGCGGTGACCATCTTTGGCATAGGGGCGTTTGTGATGACATTTGCCTTTGGCAATGCGGTGATTGGGCTGCATCGCCAGCAGGACAACAGTCATTGGGAGAACGACCTGCAGTTTGTGCGGCGCCAGGTGCTTCTCGCGGAAAACATGGAGGAACTTGAGGAGGGCGACGAGATTGAAACCCTGTCCTCCGGCCAAATCACCTGGAAGGCTTCCGAGATTGAGATGGCTGAGGTAATTGACCTGTTTCGGGTGGTTGTGGAGTATGAAATTGAGGATGCACCCGAGGATATGCAGACCCATGCTGAGGTCCTGTATTTACTTCGACCCAAATGGTCCCAGGGTGAGTTTGCCAGTGACCGGGCGGAGCTTCTGCAGGATAAACAGGATACTTTGCGGCAGTCCCGACAAGAAAGCGGGATGATGAATTGGCGATGATGCAGATCATCAATAATTTTCGCAACAGGGGAACCGGGGCATGCCGGAGCCTTCGGGAAGGGTTTACCTTGATTGAAGTCCTTATGGCCCTGACCCTTGGCGGCTTGATCCTGACGGCTGCCACGATGCATCTTGTGGCCCTGGGTAAAATTTGGACCCATGACTGGAGTGAACGCCATTACATGCATCACAAGGAGAGCCTAACCGCCTTCTTGACCCGAACCTTCAAGGAGGCGGACAGCGGGTTCAGTTCCCTTGGCTCGAAAGGCAACATCGCAGGTCTGCGCTGGGAGAATCCCCCGGGGGAGAGCACCCTGGAAGATCCGTTCCTTCGCTTCTACCTGAAGAGCCTGCCACCCCTGCTAATCAGCAATCCCCAGGTTTCATCCGGGGTGGTCTGTTACCTCCAGCATGATCAGGAGC
Organism: uncultured Opitutia bacterium; assembly: GCA_913046175.1. GTDB lineage: Bacteria > Verrucomicrobiota > Verrucomicrobiia > Opitutales > JABJCN01 > JABJCN01. Next base: position 17,918 of record CAJWSN010000005.1, on the reverse strand, counting down.
AGAGCCTTTCCATTCTCTGGTATTCAACGATCACGAAATTTGACGGGGAGGATGAAATCCAGGATGTGGACGACCTCTACCGCACCACGTTGAGCCACTTTGTGGCAAAGATTGAATATTGTTATTACGATGACGAACTGGAGGAGTGGGAGGAGGAGGAGGAACCCCTGAACGAGGATGACAAATTCGTAATGCCTGACTTCCTTAAGTTCACCTTTGTGTTTGATGAGGAGCACGACGAGGATGCCTACGTCTCCTATATTCCACTGCCACCGAGCGAGAAGGACGCTCCCTTGTTTTAATGTACGTGTTGTCAAAAGGTTCCCGGGTGCAAGGCTTTGGCGGTCGCGGAAGTGTCCTGATCGGCGTACTTGTCATCCTGTTTCTGATGTCGGTCGTGGTCATGAAATTCATGAAGGAGGCCACGCGTGAGATTGAGTACCAGAGCCAGTTTCAGGGACAGGAGGACCTGCGAAGCCAGGCCTATTGTATTTTTGATGCCGCCATGGCGACTCTGCACGAGATTCGTGAGATTGACGGTCAGCTTTATCGGTCTGTACAGGGGTGGGGTGATCCGCTCGGGTACTCGAAGCTTCCGGTGCCGGAGGGTATCAAGGCGACCGTGACCATTTCTGATGAATCAGGTAAACTTCCCATCAACCACAACAACGTACAGGTCTGGAACCTGCTTTTTGAGGAAATGGGGATCGACCTTTCCGAGGCCGAGATATTGACAGATTCACTGATCGACTGGATGGATCAGGATGACCTGAAACGGCTTAACGGTGCAGAGAAGGATGACTACGAACTGGAAGGACACGAATACAATCCCCCCAATGAAATCCTGAAGGATTTTGATGAACTGCGGTTGATTGAAGGGTTTGATGAAAAATTCTTCAATGAGGACGGCAGCCCGAACCAGTACCATCAATATTTCACACAGTCGGTTTCCCTGCACAATCAACATCCAGTAAATGTGAATGCGGCCCAGGGGCTTGTCCTCAATGTTTTGGCCCGCATGGGGGGCTTTGACAGTGAATACCTCATGCAGCACCTCCGGGGCCCGGACAACGAGCCGGGCACGGGAGATGACCCTTGGGTCAGCAACACCAGCCAGATTCCAGGTTTTGGTGCGGGCTTGACCCCGGGCGGTGGTTCACCCCCAAGCAACTTGTTTGGCAGCACCAGCCAGATGTTCAGGATTGAGGTCAAGGCCTCGCGGGGTGAATCCGTTTTCCTGATCGACACACTTGTGGGGCCCAAGGGCAGCTCGGGTTCGTCATCATCCGCGAACAACCGGAATTCTTCGGACAACAAACGGAACCCGGCAATACGGGTTCGCCGTCCTGTCACCTCGGGCAGCAAGTCGGGGCGAAGCACATCTGGCTCATCTTATTATCCCTTTGATGTCATTTTCATCTCTGAGAATCGCATATTTTAATGGACTCCCTGTACATGTGCGCTATACCCGTGCGCCATTTTAACTTTAATGAACCTTGTCCCAATAACCAGCGGCATGGAACATTCTCTCGTTTACATTCCCTCTCAGGGGTGATCCATTTTGCCAACTTCTGAATCGTGAAACTTCCCCACTTCAACCTCTCTCCATCAGCAGAGGATTTACCTGGAATCCTAAAGGTGCCGGGTCACTTCTTCTTTTGTGAGTATGTGGAGGTGCCCTCGGATTTGGAACCGGAGGAGCTCGACGATTTTGCAGAGATGTCGATGACGGGCCTGACGCCATTCCCCCTTGATCAGCTTGCCTGGGGCTTTCACCAGGATCCCCAATGTTCATGGATGGCGCTTTACGCCGTTACGCTTGAGACATTGGCAAGAGCCGGTCTGCGAGACATTGAGGGCTTTCGTCAGGTTTATCCGTCGTTTGTCTCAGCGCTGGGGTTCCAGTTCGACAAGCCCACCGGTTTTTTCATTTATGACGAATGCCCGGAAGCATCGGAGGACTCAGGCAGCCTGACTTTGTTCCTGCACCCGGGTCTGCCCCCGAAGCAACCTCAGGAATCCGATGATGATGACCCGGCGGAAGACATTCCTCCTGTCGAGATACAACTTCCTGTCCTGCACTCCCTGCCGGTTCCTCTACCTGACCAGCAGGATTCCGGCGAGGAGGATGAAGAGGAGACAACTGCCGAGGCTGCTGCTCCGGACATAGAGTCTGTCCGGGCCCGTCTTTTCCGCATGATTCCGGAGGAGGAGGGGTATGAGGTTATGCCTTCCTGGCTCCGGGAGTCCGGGTATGAGTTTTCAAGCAAGGATGGTGGCGTTAGTTTCCTGCATGCATGGGAGGAAAGCGAAGCCGACGCTCCAGGGCCAGACAGCCTGTTGGATGGTGAGATCGACATCTGGAGGGCCGATATTCGTGATGTCCAGTTCAAGACACAGGAAAAGAAAAACCGGAAAATGGAGCGCTATCTTGCCCGAGCCGGCATGGTGGCTGGAATCGCCGCCATCTTGCTGATCTTCCTGGAGATACTGACAACGATTGGGGGATCCTGGACCAAGTCATTGCAGGCCAAGGTGGACAATAACTCACCCCAGGTGACCTCCATCATGTCAAAGCGCGATCTTCTGACCAAGATTGAGCAACTCTCGACCAACAACCTTCGTCCATTCCAGATGCTTCAAGTCCTGAATGATTACAGGGTTGGCGGAATTCATTTCCAGTCCATTGATGCCAAGGAGGGAAATAGAATTTCAGTCAAAGGCGTTGCTGGCAATGGTGGCGAGGTGAACAGTTACAAGGAAGCCCTCCTCCAGTCCACAAAGGTGATTGGCTGCGAGACTTCCATGAGAACAAGCGGGGGGAAGACCACCTTTGAAATCAATGCAACCTTCCCTCCCGTGGACATGGCAAAACCAGTGGAGCCACCCAGGCCAGCCGAAGAACCTGAAGCCAACCCCACGCCTGTTAATTTCCCACCCACATCCAAGCCGCTTCCGCCGCCGCCTGTTGCCCCCAAGTCACCGCCACCGGCGCCTCCCCCTGACGGCCCGCCACCTATTCCCAAAATCCTGCCGGACTGAGATGCTCGAACTTTATTACAGATTCAGCCTTCGCGAGAAAGCCCTGTTCATGGGTTTTATCTGGTTTGTCCTCTTATTCTGGGGGTTTGGCACATTTGGCCGGGTGACTCAAAGCATAAAAGGGATTAGCACGCAGGCCAAACTGCTTGGAGGCCAGAAGAAAATGATTGATAGGGAGCCACAGATAGATGCCGACCTTATTGTCCAGCAGAGCAAGTTTGACTCCAGCAGGACCTACGACAAGGATCAACTCTTTGCCCGTGTTGAGGTCATGGCTGAAAGGATGGACCCCACAATGTCGACCTCCAGGACCCAGGAGGGGGAAATCTTCAACATCCATACGGTTCCCGTTCGTTTTCGGGATGAACCCATTGCCTCGTTGATACAGTTTGACACGGCTCTACAGGGGGAGCCTTACATCTCGCTGGAAAGTGCCCGGATCAATGCGGACCGTAAAGATCCGATGAAACTCGACGCCGTCTTTGAAATCACTTCATTTGAACTCAAACAGCAATCGCCATGAATCATTCACCTGAACCAACCCTGCGAACGCATCTCCTGTGCCTGGCTTTGGCCGTGATGGTCCTCCCATCGGCCTTTCTCCATGCACAACCTGCGCCGGCGGAACCGGATGAAGTTGAACTCATCCCCCTTGCGCTGGTCGATCAGGATACCAATTCAACAATTGAACTCCTGCAGGACCTTACCGGCAAGCTCGCAATCCGCGCGCAGAATGTGCCCAATGTGTCGCTAAACTTCAAGACCGGTGATAATCAGGAATTGACCCTGGATGAGGCGGTGCTGGTAATCGAGAGTCTTCTGAGCCTGAACGGGGTCTCGGTCTCGGGTCTTGGAGACAGCGAGAAATTCTTCCGAGTCCTTCCTGCAGCAGGCGTCAATGCACAGGTGCCTGATTTCCTTGAGCCGGCCAAGCTGGATGAATTGAAAGCGAGCCAAAAGGTCTACAGCACCTATTTCAAGCTGGACTACCTTACGGTGGAGCAGGCGATGCCCAAGGTTCAACCCTTCCTTACCCCCGGGGTTGGGACGACCGTGCTCTTTGAGAAGTCCAACAGTTTCCTCTACACGGACGCGCTTATCAACCTGCAGCGCATGAAAAGCCTGCTTGGCGACATCGACAAGCCGGCGGTTTTTATCGAGCTCAAGTTTTATTCACTGGAGCATATGAATGCCACCGAGATGCAGCAGCGTTTTGAACGACTCGCCCAGGGACCCCTGAAGACCTACCTGGAAGGCAATACCGTGCTCGAATCTGATGAGCGAACCAATCAGCTCATGGTCCTGACCCACAAGAGCAATATCCCGATTATTGAGACAATTATTGATCGGCTCGATGTGAACGTGGAGCCCCTGACCAAGAGCAAGGTTTTCAATATCATGCACGCTCAGGCCAAGGAGATGGAGGCCCTGATCTCCCAGGTCATCAGCAACCAGAAGACGGTGCGCAATCAGACCAAGAAGAGTGGCTCCTCCATTCGTTCCGGAACCTCTCCGGCAAAGCCTGCCCCGTCCACACCAGCAAAACCGGCAACAACGCCAAAACCAACCACTGTCACTGCCACTTCCAACCTTGGGGAGAAGAACCTTCAGTTCAGTGAATTTGTAACCATTGTTGCCGATGAGCGGAGTAATGCGCTTGTTGCCTACGGAACCCCGAGCGATCTCGAATACATCTCAGACTTCGTCGATCAAATCGACGTGCTTCTCCCGCAGGTACGCATCGAGGCAATTATTGCTGAGGTTTCCCTAACCAGGAACATGAGCCGCGGACTGGAGGCTTTTCAGTTAAAGTACAACATCAACCAGGCACTGGGTGAGGGCCAGACCTCCACTGCCTCTGAAAACTTTGCCTTGGACCTGATGACAGGAACCTTCGCTGGCAAGACAGGGAGATACAACCTCGACTTTGTCTGGCAGGCGGCCAAGAGCAACGCGAATGTACGTGTGCTTTCCAGCCCGGCAATCCTCACCACGCACAATCAGGAGGCCGTCATCAATGTGAGTGAGTCACGCCCCATCATCACGTCCACCCAGACCAGCAGTTACACGGCTGGTTACGCGAGCAGCCAGGTACAATACCGTGACATTGGGATTCAGCTCAAGGTCAAGCCCCTCATCGGCAAGAATGGAGTCATCCAGATGGAGATTGAACAGAAGATTGAAGACATTGGCGAGATGGTTTCCGTCAATGAAAACGAACAGCCTGTGATCAAGAAGCGTGAGGCGAACTCCTTTGTCAGTGTCAATGATCAGGAGGTGATAATCATGGCCGGTCTCCAGAGCCTTCGCACATCAGATTCCGATAGCCGCACGGGTCCATTCGGCCAGGTGCCGATCTTGGGGGCGCTTCTGGGTTCCCGGTCGAAGGAAAACAACGTCAAGGAACTGATCATCTTTCTCAAGCCCCATGTGCTCAACCAGGTTGAGGAAGCGGGGCAGATGGCCCAGGAACAACTTGAGCAGCTGAAACACGGCGATGACATCAAGCGTTTCACGGAAACCGGTGCCTTCGATACGTTGAAAAGCCTGAACGAGGAGGAAAAAGGCTTCCAGAAGCGTTTCAAGGATTGGCTTGGACTCCAGGATGGAATCTTTTAATACTTGGTCTTTCCTACTTGAAATGGAAAAATGAAAATTTCCTGGCAGGTCAAAACCACAGGCGGGCTCCTGAAAGTGCTTGGGTTGACCCTTGTACTTGCCCTGCCTTGTCTCAACCAGGCCCAAGCCCAGCGTACCCGTAATTTGGCTGAGGATTCACCTTTTCTTCCGCCTGGCTACAAGAAAAACCTGGCGGCCCAGAAAAAGAAGGCCGCACCTCCGCCCAAGTCGCCTCCGCGCCTGAAGCAAAACCTGGAGTTGCGTGGTTATGTGCGTATTGGCGGAGTGTGGAAATTCAGTATTTTTGACAAACGCACGAACAAGAGCCAATGGCTTGCATTGAATGAACGTGCTGACGGGGCCGGCTTTTCAATTGTGGAGTTTGACACGAACAATCGGGATGTGGTTGTCAAGGACGGGGGGGAGCAGGCAACCCTTTCCATAAAGGAACCTTCTGGAAATCCTGTTCCCATTGCACATCTGAAGGCGGCGGCAAGAAAGCCGGCGCCCAAGCCCAAGACGCCTGTCAAGCCCACGGTAAGGAAACCGACTCCACAAAAACCCGGCACACCTGTTCCGCGCCGCCGGATTGTGACACCCAGCAACCGATAGATTTTCTGCAAATGCTGAAGAACGGAAACATGGTCGAGCAACCCTGGCTCAAGGATCTTAACGAGGAGGAGGTTGATGCGTTGGCTGAACTACCGAAGGAGGATCGCCTCCGCCATTTTGCAGACCTCCATGACAAGGAGCCTGAGGCTGCCTTGAGACTTGTTGGCCAGTCAAGTGGACTGCCGGTTGTGGAGGACTTCGAGATGGAGGATGAACCAACAAGCAAGATACCGCTTCGTCTTATCAATGAGTTTCAATGTCTCCCGATCAAGGAGGGTCAGGAAAATACTGAATATCTGGACCTTGTCACCGTCTGGCCGCCTGAACCTTCAATGGACAAGTGGGTTTTTGCCGTTTGTGGGAAACAGCCCCGCTGGCAGCTTGGCCCTCCAGAACTTATTTCCTCCACCATCACCCAAAAGTTCGGCGTTGGGGCGGACAGCCTGGAATCCTCCCAGCTCGATGAACTTGGTTTTGATGATGAGGAAATGGAAGAGGAGGATGAGAATGCAGCAATCATTCGATTCGTTAACGAAGTCATCCACCGAGCCATAGGCGAGCGCGCCACGGACATCCATTTTGAACCCCTGCGTGACGACCTGCAGATACGTTACCGCATTGACGGGGAACTCATTCCTGTCCGCCTGCCGGACAATCTCGTTCGTGTTCAGGATGCCATCATTTCCCGCTTGAAGATCATGGCCAAGCTGAACATTTCAGAGAAGAGGCGGCCACAGGATGGACGGATCACTTTCGACGATGGGAAAACCGAGATGGATATCCGTGTCTCCACTTTTCCCACGATGTATGCGGAGAGCGTAAGCCTGCGTTTGCTCAATGAGAAATCCCAGCCTCTTTCAGTTCGTGAACTGGGGCTCCTGGAGGATGATGAGGAAAAGGTCAACCAGGCGCTTGCGAGACCCCACGGCATCCTTCTTGTCACCGGGCCCACGGGCGCGGGCAAGTCCACCTCCCTCACGGCATTCCTCCGGAAGATCAATTTTCCTGAGCGGCGAATTATCACGGTGGAAGATCCTGTCGAGTATGAGGTCCCTGGTGTGAACCAGACACAGATTCACCATGAAATCGGGCTCGATTTTGCGGCAGCCCTGCGTCACATCCTTCGTCAGGACCCGGATGTGATCATGGTGGGAGAAATTCGTGACAGGGAGACTGCTGACATTGGAATCCGTGCCTCCCTGACTGGCCACCTGGTATTGAGCACACTCCACACCAATGATGCCCCTGGTGCCCTGACTCGTTTGATTGACATGGATATTGAGCCTTTCCTGATCGCCTCCTCGGTGGAGATGATCATTGCCCAGCGGCTCGTGCGGCGCCTGTGTTCACATTGTGCGAAGCCTGCCAACCTGGAGGAGGAACTGCTGCGCAGCCAACTGCTGGCACTGGGAATTGAACTGACCGAAATGGCCAATGCGGGCCTTGTGAAAGTGCATGCTGGATGTGACCGTTGTGGTGGCCGCGGATACCGGGGACGCATTGGTATCTTTGAGGTGCTTGTCGTGACGGAGGAAATTCACCGCCTAATCGTCGAGAAGTCTTCCGCCAGGCTGATTCGTGAGGCGGCGCTCTTGCAGGGGATGCGTTCACTTCAGCAGTGTGGATGGGAACAGGTCAAGCGCGGACTTACCTCCCTTACGGACATCATGCGTTATGCCGACATTGGTGACGAGGAGGAAGAGGGGGACGAAGATACTCCTGCTTGAACGGATGCCCCAATTTAAATATAAGGCAATTACAGCATCCGGGCGCACCAAGACCGGGGTCATGGAGGCATCAGACCGGCGGCAGGTGATTGCCCAGCTTCGTGGAAAGACTCGCAGGGTACTTTCTGTCAACGAGGAAAAGACAACCCCAAAGGCCAGCAATGCCCGGCTCAAGAAATTTGGAAAAAAAACAAAGGAACCGGGAGGTGCTGATCGTCCCAAGACATCCCGAGCAATTTCGTTCTCTTCCTTGAAGGGCAGGTTCACCTCGAAGGAGTTGTTGGGATTGAATTTTATGAAACGCCTGCTGGAGTTGCATTCCAGTGGAATGCCTCTGGGAGATTCTGTTCGACTGCTCAGCCAACGGATAAGTGACCCCCAGCTAAAAGGTGTCTGCGGCACCATCTGGAAGGAACTGAGCGAGGGGCGCACCCTGGCTTCCGCCATGTCCACCATCCCCACCATTTTCAGCAATTCCGTGACCCATGTCATTGAGGCGGGTGAGCAGACTGGTGAACTGGTGCCCATCCTTCAGAAAATTGTAACCTACCTGGATGAGCGAAGGGAGATAAAAGCCAAGGTCCTGGGGAGCATGACCTATCCGGTTTTCATTATTTGTGTTGCCATCGCTGTGATCCTTATGGTTCTCACCTACTTGATGCCGCAGATTGACACCATGCTCAACCAGCTTGGCGGGAAGCGTAACTTTGCGGCACACCTGCTAATTGAAAGCGGAGAGTTTATGAAGGTTGGAGGTCCTTTCATCCTTGGGGCACTGGTAATATTTGGACTGGGCTTTACCCAATGGCGAAAGACCGATACCGGGTTGAAGGTCACCGACCGCATTCTGCTTCGCCTTCCACTGGTTGGACCAATCACCCGCTTCAGCAACCTGTTCCAGACCAGCAACCTTCTGGCGACACTGCTGGCAAGCGGCCTAACCACAACTGAAGCCCTGCGTCTCACTGAGCGCACCATTAACAATCGCGACCTGCGCGAACGTTTTAATTCTGCCCGTGGTCAAGTGAATGAAGGTGTTGGAGTTTCCACCGCCCTGCGCCAAAACAAGTTTATGCCGGACCTTGCCCTGGACATCCTTTCCGTTGGGGAGAACACCGGAAACCTGGTCCACAGCCTTACCGAGATCACAAAATCCTTTCGGGATCAGCTTTCCCGTCACATGCACCGGATGACTGTCATGGTCTCCTCGGGTTCTTTGACCGTTGCCTTTCTGATTGTGGCGATCGTGGCCTACGTGATGGTGTCCAGTATATTCCAGGTGAGCAAAAGCATTGGCTAGCCCGGGAGAGAAAACGCAGCCTTTAGGAATTTCATACTTGAACGGGGGTCGAACCCTGTCACAATTTCACGCTCTTTTTTGCCGGACTAGCTCAATTGGTAGAGCAGCTGACTCTTAATCAGTTGGTTCTGGGTTCGAGTCCCAGGTCCGGTACCATTCGAAAGGAGTCTGCGGTTAAATCGCACTCCATTTTGGTTACCAGGATATGTTGCCGGTTTCCTGGTCAGAAAGACCGTTGGTGTAAGTCCAGTTGACTTCGTAGTTGCCAGTGCCTGCTCCATTGGCAGTAAGGCTGACGGTTGCCGCTGTGGTGACCGGGAGGCCGGTTGCCGCCCCGACTTCCTCTGCAGTGCCCTCAATGGTCTGCTCGCCAGACTCAGAGCTCATCGTAATCTTGTAGGCATCAATGGTCAATGACAGGGTGAGCGTCTCGGGGTCGTCTGGATCCACTTCAAACGAATAGGTCCCCGATATCTCTATGGGTATTACCATGCCCAGTTGGGCGCGTTTCAGTGTGGCAGTGTAAGTGGAGGAGCCAAAAGAATAACTGGCCTCGATATGCCCTGAATTGGATGAAGTTTCGATGACCAGGGTTTCTCCATCCATGGAATCCGGACGGAACAGAATCCTGTCGGCCCAGTTTCCAGAATTAAAATTATAGAACCATGGACTGCCCAGTCCTGACGAGTTTGCATTTAAGTAGTAATACCACCCATTGTGTTGTTCCCCCCAGACCAAGGGAAAAATGCTGCTGCCAGACCAGAACCACCCTTGCTCTGGCCAATAGAACCAGATGCTGTTTTCTGCACTGCCTTTGGTAAACAGCCAACCCATGTCCTGATGGTAAATCCAACCCTGGCCGCTGTCTTCGCTATAGTACAAGCCAAGCCAATCAGAGCTTTTCCATCCACCTTCAACGGTGGTGGAATTATCCCACAAGTCAGCGCAAGCCACGGAAGTCAGCGCAAGAAAAATAAGACCTCTCCACGAGGATTCCATGGATATCCTATGATTTCAATGGGTTACGATGTCAATGCTTTGACGTCAGGGATGGAAAAGCTTGCCTTCAGGGGAGGGCTCTTGAAAATTCACACCTTTATCAAGCCACCTTAGCTCAGCTGGTAGAGCGCCCGCCTTGTAAGCGGAAGGTCGCCGGTTCGATCCCGGCAGGTGGCTCCATTTGAGCTTTTGCTGAAAAGAAGGCCTATTGCATCCATTGGCGTGGATTTTTCCCACGGGTTTTCAGGGCCGCCTCAAGATCCTCAAGATCAAGTTTCATTCCGGGAACCAGCCCGTTTTTCCGGAACCAGCCCTGGTTCATCTCCAGTGCGTATCGGATGTCATTCCTGCGGGAACGCACGGGGTCCGTGTTTCTTGGGTACATGGGGTGGATTTCACGAAGGATGCCATCTCCTGTAAAGTACCCGATATCCAGGGGGATCAATGTGTTTTTCATCCAAAACCCCTGCTGTTCGGCTTTTCTTCCCAAAAAAATCATCCCCTCGTTTTCCGGCATGGACTTGACATTCATCAACCCCTGTTGTCGCTCCTTCTCGGCACAAGCCAGACGGACGTGGATTGTCTTCCGGCCCAGTTTGATGTCAAAACGCATGTCGGCTCCACCTGTCGGGGTGGAAGGATTTTCTGTTCGGCAGGCAGGCAGGGTGAGGATGCCGAAGCAAATCAATTGGATAATGACACTTCTGTTTTTTTTCAATTGGGTAGCCATTACAGGAATTTCCTAGACATCCTGTGGTCACGCTCAATCCTTTTCACCCTTTAGCCTCTCGTTGGATTAAATAGAATTGAGAACCAGGGAGGCATCGCATTGAAGACATGAAGGCACTGCTCAAAAAGTTCGAAGGCAAACGGATTCTTGTGATCGGGGATTTGATGTTGGACCAGTACACCTGGGGAGATGCCCGGCGTATTTCTCCCGAGGCACCGGTTCCGGTGGTGAACGTTTCGCAGGAGTCTCACGTTGCCGGTGGCGCGGCAAATGTGGCCCTGAACTTGAAGAGTCTTGGCGCCGAGGTCGAAGTTTGTGGATGGATCGGCCGGGATATGGCGGGTTCGCAACTCGTGGAGCTTTTGGTCAGTGCTGGAATTGTTTTGAATCCCCGGTTTCATGAAGAAGGGCGAACAACGATCCTCAAGACCCGGGTGATGGTTCGCAATCAGCAACTATGTCGTCTTGATCGTGAAGGTTCTCCCGATGAATACGCATTTGCCACGGATGTCATCGAGGCGATTATCCAGCGTGCGGAGAGTTTTGATGCCGTAATTTTGTCTGACTACGGGAAGGGGGCCTTGAGTGGGCAACTAGTTGATGCATTGGCAGATGCCCGTCGTGAAGGAAGCCCGATTTTGGCCATGGACCCCAAGCCCCGTCGTAAAATTGCCCACAGGAACCTTGACCTGCTGACGCCCAACCGCAGCGAGGCTCTGCAAATGGCTGGACTGGAACCGGTTCCTGGGGAACCCTTTCCGGCAGAGGAGGTCTGTCGTCGGATTCATGAGGAGTTTCGGCCGAAGTATTTGGTGGTGACGCTGGGTGCGGAAGGAATGCTGGTGGGTTGCGACGGTGAGGTTGCCTTGACGATTCCCACGATGGCGAGGGAGGTTTTTGATGTGTCGGGTGCAGGAGATACAGTGGTGGCAGCACTCACGATGGGTCTGGTCACGGGGGTCTCCATTGACAAGGCAGCCCGATTTGCCAACCTTGCCGCCGGCATCGTTGTTGGCAAGGTTGGCACTGCGCCGGTGCAAACAAGGGAGTTGCTGGAGTTAAGGGAAGAGCTGTGAACAAGGCCCTTTTTCTCGATCGCGACGGCACACTTGTGGTTGACACCCATTACCTTCACAATCCTGAGGACGTACAACTGATCCCAGGGGTTGCAGAAGCCCTTTCCATTGCTCGTGACGCGGGTTATCTCCTGTTTCTTTTTACCAACCAGTCCGGGATCGGGCGCGGATACTACTTGATGGAGGATGTGCTTGCATGCAACCGGGAGATGATTCACCAGCTTGGCTTCAAGGAGGATCCATTCCTTGAAACCTGTATAGCTCCGGAGTCGCCGGATGAGATGGAAATCTATCGCAAGCCTTCCCCGAAGTTTCTGCTCGAAATGCTGGAGAAGCACGACCTTGATCCGGACAGTTCATGGATGGTGGGTGACAAGCTTTGCGATGTGGAGGCCGGGGTGCGTGCCGGGATTCGTTCGGCTTACGTCCTCTCTGGCAAGGACTTGGATGTGAAACCTCAAAAGTTTATCGAGAAAAATGCCATCCCTGTTTTTGAAGACTTGACCGGCTTTGTGGCACAACTCTGACGGGTCACATTTTTTCCAGGGTTTCAATGCCCAGCAGATGGAGACCGGTTTCCATCACGGTCAAGGTTCTTGCACAAAGCAACAATCTCCTGGCTTGGGTCGGTTCCTCGTCAACCATGACTTTGTTTGCATTGTAGAATGAACTGAAGGTCACCGCCAGATCATATAGGTAAGTACAAAGAATATGTGGCCGCAGGTCACTGGTGGCCTGCTCAAGGGCACTTGCAAAAAGAAGAAGCTGGCGGGCAAGGGCTAGTTCCTCCTCTGTTTCCACCCTGTCTGCAGCATCCTCGCCTTCCCCGGGGTTCAGGCCAGCCTTGCGGAAGATGCTTCGAATGCGCACCACTGCATAAAGCAGGTAGGGCGCGGTGTTGCCCTCCAGGCTCAACATTTTTTCCCAGGAAAAGACGTAGTCACCTGTTCGGTTCTGGGAAAGGTCGGCATATTTCACTGCGCCTAGACCCACGTGCCTGGCCACCTCATCCCGCTCCTTTTCGTCAAGGTCGGGATTTTTATTTTCCACGGTCACCCGGGCTCTCTCAATCGCCTCGGCGAGGAGATCCTTGAGCTTGATGGGTTCACCCGAGCGGGTCTTGATGGCCTTTCCATCTTCTCCAAGGATTGTACCGAACCAGACATGCCTCAATTTGGGCATGTTAATTTCAGGATGGTGTTTCAACCATTTCCTGGCCGTGAGGAACAGTTGCTCAAAATGATCCTGCTGCCTTCCGTCCGTGACGTATATGATCTCCTCTGCCTTCCATTCCTGAATGCGATGAAGAATTGTGGCAAGGTCGGTGGTGGCATAGTTGCTGGCGCCATCAGATTTGCGTACCATGAAGGACTGCTTCTTGAATCGGGGGTGTTCGGGATGAAATACAACCAGTGCCCCCTCGCTTTCCTTGGCAATACCCAGGGATTCCAATTCTGTATAAACATTTTCTACACTATCCTGATAGAAACTTTCCCCGAGCACATAATCAAACCGGATGCCGAGAAGGTTGTAGATTTCCTGAAATGCCTTCTGGCTAATGGAGTTGATCTGTTCCCATCGCGATAAATTCTCTGGATCACCATTTTGTAGCTTGACCAATTCCTGCCGGGCCTCCTCCAGTTTCTCCTCGGATTCCCTGGTCAGCTTGGAACCTCTACGATAAAGTTCCTCCAGTTCTTCCAGGGCTTCGTCATTTTCTACATCCAACCTGGTGTCAAAGTGATGGATGGCCATCAAGAGAATGCCAAATTGCGTTCCCCAGTCTCCAATATGGTTGTCCCGGATTGTTCTTGCCCCCTGAAACTCCAGCATTCGGCAAAGTGCCTCACCTATCACGCTGGAGCGTATGTGTCCCACATGCATCTGTTTTGCCGTGTTTGGGGAACTGAAGTCCACCACCACCACCTTGTCTGTAATTGCCCCCCTGCAGGCGGTTTGCAGGTCTGAGTGGGTGCGTATGTTGTCCAGCCATTCATGGTAAAAGCCAGGCATGAACCTAAAATTGATGAATCCCGGCCCTGCCACGTTCATAGCCAGATCATCACCTGAAAACCCGCTTTTGTCTTCCATGGCCTCAACAAGGCGGGTGGCAAGGTCACGCGGATTCTTTTTCTGCCTTTTTGCCATGGGTAGCACGCCGTTTGCCTGGAATTCCCCGAAACGAGCATCTGCTGGTCGGACGTCAGGAGTGAAAGCGTCATCAAAGCCCTCCATGCCCGAGGAGGCTTGTAGAATTCTATCCTCGATAAAGGCGGCAATATGAAAAGGCCATTTCATGATGCCGGAAGGCAAGGGGTCTCAGCGATACCGTCAAGTCCGTAATCCATTTCCTGCTGACAATGTATTTTTAGTCTTTCCGAACATCAATCAAAGGAAGTTATTAGATAACACAAAAAGAACTCGACATATCAGGCGTAATCATTTTACTGATGCGCCTTTTCTTTTTAAGGGCTACCTCCCCATGGCCTCTTACTCCCAATCCATGAAAAAACGACTAATTGCCCCTCGGAAATTCATCAAGCCCACGTTTCCCTACCTCGTCGAAAAAAAGCGTGATGGAGGCGAGTTTACGGCGGAGGAAGTTCGTTTCATTGTTGAATCGATTCTGGACAAGGAAATGCCCGATTTCCAGCAGGCTGCCTGGTTGATGGCAGTATTTTTTCAGAACATGTCTGCGCAGGAGACCGCAGTATACGCCGAGGAGATGATGCTTTCTGGAGAGGTGATTGACCTCTCCCGTTTCACCCGCCCGAAGGTTGATAAATACTCCACGGGCGGAGTTGGAGACAAGACCTCCCTTGTCCTGGGCCCTCTTGCCGCCGCCAGTGGGGTACTGATGCCAACCATGAATGGGCCGGATGAGGACTACGGAATTCGAAACCTGACGAAGCTTTCAGCCATCCCGGGATTCAAGGCTGATGCAAGCCTGAAGGATTTTCAGGAGCAATTGAACTCGGTGGGTTGCTGCATGGTGGAGAAGCATCATGAGATTGCCCCAGTGGATGAGATTCTCTACCAGTTGCGTCAAAAGACCGGTACGATTCCCAGCATACCATTGATTACAGGAAGCGCCCTTAGTCGTAAGCTTGCCGCTGGTGCAGAGGGGCTTGTTGTTGATGTGAAGTGGGGTAATGGCGCATTTGTGACCGACTTGGAGCAAGCCAAGCTTCTGGCACGTTCGATCACCCGAGTGGGGCGCTCAATGAAACGCCGTTGCGTAGCCTTGGTTACAGACATGAACCAGCCCTTGGGGGGGGCTGTTGGTACAGCATTGGAGATCAAGGAGGCCATTGAGTTGCTCAAGGGTGAAGGTCCCGAAGACTTGAAAATTTTGGTCTTAAAGCTCGGCATGGAGATTGTTCGCCTGGCGGGCGTGGCCGGCTCAACGCTCTCTGCCAAGCAAACAGTCCAGCGTCATCTCGAGGATGGTTCTGCCTTGGAAAAATTTAAGGAAATGGTCGAGGCTCAAGGTGGTAATTCCGCATACATTGAAAATCCGGATAAATTCAAGACGGCCAAGTATGTGCGCAAGCTTCCCGCCCCAAAACGGGGGTATGTACATGCCATCAACTCGGGTATGATTGCATGGGGTGTTAAAGTCCTTTCCACCAACAAGAAAGGAGTGATCGACCACTCTTGCGGGGTTACTGAGATCAAGAAAATCGGAACCCAGGTCAAGCAGGGTGAGCCCCTTATGATGATTCACTACAATGATGAGGCACGTCTTGAGTCGTCTTTGGAATACCTGAAGTCCGCCTTCCGACTGGCACCCAAGAGGCCGGCCATTCCGGAATTGGTGGTTGAGCGGGTGGCTTAAACGCAGGTTGGCAGGCTTTCCCGGGCCTCCTGCGAATACGAGTCTCACGGGGTTGCCGATTAATCAGCCAGGTTTTCGTTAGGCCCTGCCCAGGTATTCCTTGTTGTCAGTATTGATTCGGATGCGATCCCCAGATTTGATGAACAGCGGGGCATGTACGACCAGTCCTGTTTCAGTTGTTACGGGTTTCTGCACATTGCTCACCGAGTCCCCCTTTAATCCCTCTGGTGCCTCCTTGACCTCCATCTCAATGGCATTGGGGAGTTGGAGTTGTATGGCATGCCCGTCCACGAACAGGATGTCGTAGGTGTGATTTTCGACCAAAAATTCCTTTCGGTCTTCCATCCAACTGGCGGGGAGCACCGTGTCCTCATAGGTCTCAGGATCCATGAAATGGTAGCCTTCATTGTCGGTATAGCTAAACTCCAGCTTGTTTGTTTCTGTATGGAGGAACTCCACGTTGTCAGTTGAGCGGAACTTGGTTGTGGTTGTGGTGCCAGTGTTCAAGTTGCGAAGGGTGGTCTGTACGAAGCCCGCCTGCCTGCCCTGTGTGCGATGCATCATCTCGTGGACAAGATGCGGTGCACCTTGATAGTCGATGACGCGACCTTTGCGTAATTCAGTCGGAGAAGCCATGGATAAGTGGGAGGGGGGTTTGAGTTTTAAAACGAAAATCCCCCAAGGAATTGCACTTTCATTGTCCTGCAACATAAAAATCATCTCCATTGGCCTGAGCCAGGCCCATTTCCAACCTAAGCCAACTGTTTTCGCAGGCCACCAACACCCCAGGATGCACTTTAACCGTTGACCGGAAGCAGGATACTTCTATTTTTTGCTTCACGACAATGAGGCTATATTTTCTTTAAATGAAACAGAGGACAATCCTGCGGGAGGCTTCCATAAGCGGGAAGTCTCTCCATACTGGTGAGGATGTCTCGCTGACCATTAAACCCGCCCCGGTCGACCATGGCGTGGTCTTTAGGCGTGTGGATCTTTATGGGAAGCCCGAAATCAAGCCATTGGCTGTGAACGTCACCGAGCTTGTCCGGAATACAACAATTTCTTCAGGTCATACAAAAGTTCACACCGTGGAACACGTTCTCAGCGCAATGCACGGATGCGGTGTCGATAATATAATCGTTGAGATGAACGCCAGTGAGCCTCCGATTCTTGATGGATCGGCCAAGCGCTTCGTAAACTTGATCCAGGAGGCTGAACCTGTGGACCAGGACAAGGATCGTGAGTACATCAATATTGCTGAACCGCTCTCCGTCACCTCGGGGAATCGTTCACTTATCGTGCTGCCATATGATGGTCTGCGGATTACTTGCACGTCTGCGGATGACAGGGGTGTCCACACGCAGCACCTGTGTATTGATATCGACTCAGAAACCTACATTTCACAGATTGCCCCGGCACGAACCTTTACAATTTATGAGGACATTGAGGAACTCCTCAAGCTTGGGAAAATCCAGGGAGGAAGCCTCGATAGCGCAATCGTTATCCGCGGTGACAAGATTATCTCAAAGGAACCGCTCCGGTTTGATGACGAATTTGTGCGACACAAGATTCTCGACCTTGTGGGGGATTTATTGCTTTTGGGCAAACCGCTTCGTGCCCATGTTATCGCAGTGCGTCCCGGACATGCACTGAATGCAAAGTTGGCCGGCAGGATTCTAGAAGCCTCTTCCCCAAAGAAGCCCGGCAGAAACGATGAAGTCGGCAAGGCCATAGTGTTGCCGGGCGAGAAGGCGCTCGATATACGCCGCGTACTGGACACGCTGCCTCACCGTTATCCCTTTGTCCTTGTGGATCGGGTTCTCGAGATCAACGAGGAAGGGACGCACTTGTCTGCGGTCAAGAATGTAACGATCAACGAACCCTACTTCCAGGGGCATTTCCCCGGGAGACCTGTCATGCCGGGGGTCCTGCAGATCGAATCCATGGCCCAAGCTGCAGGAATCCTGATGCTTCG
>CAJWSN010000004.1 GCA_913046175.1 uncultured Opitutia bacterium | reverse complement strand
GCCTGCACCTGTTCCGGGCTTGGCGGGAGGCCGATGAGGTCGTAGTAGGCTCGACGAATAAGAGATGCCTTTGAGGCTTTGGGATTGGGCTTGAGTCCTTGCTTTTCCAGCCGCGCAAGTACGAAGTCATCGATGCCGTTTTTCCCCCAACTCGAGTCTTTGACCTTTGGTATGGTCGGTTTCTTGACAGCTTGGAAGGCCCAGTGCTTCCGGTCTGAATCTGTTACCAAAAGTTCTTTATGGCCTGAATCTCCCTGGATTTCATCTTGAGAAGGGAAGGGAATTCCCATTTGCACCCATTTGGTCAGTGTATCGGTTTGTGCTTGTTCCAGCTTCTTCTTTGGAGGCATCTCGTGATCCTCATCCTTGTAGCTGATCATCGCCAGCAACAGGCTCTTGGCTGGATCCTTCAAGTTGATGGCCGGTCCCTGATCCCCACCTTTCAGCAGCCCTTCTCGACTCGTAATGCGGAAATGTCCCTTCAGCTTCGCCTCGCCCCCGTGGCAACGGAAGCAGTTTTTTTCGAGGATCGGCTTGACCTCTTGTTTAAAGAACGCGGCCTCCTGGGCGGTAGGCTCCTTTTTTTGTCCATGGGTTTCCATGGCAAGGCCTTGAACCAACCAGAAGGTTAATGTTGTTGAGAGAAAGTGTTTCATTTTCGTGTAGCTTGTGAACGCTGGTTTTATAGAAGATGAACCCGGATTTCTGACGAATCATTAACAGAAGCGACAATCCCACTTCTTTTATTTAAATCAAAGGATTGCGCTTTTTGACATGCCCTCCAAGAAAAAAACCATGTTAAAAACCGACATTCGCACGGTTGGTTCTGAACAAACAATTCTTCGGTCCTCTATCAAGGATCGAAGTGACTGGATTATCGGTTCGCCCATTTGTTCATCGCTGGAGCGACATAAAATTTTGCACCTGGGGGCTGCCCGGATGCAGCCTCCCTTTGAAATAGTGCGAAGTAAATTAGGCGGGAGTTATTTTCTGGCGGGCTTGGCAGGGGACGGGCGGGTGCTTGTGGATGGGCGATGGAAGACTTGTCACCCTGGGCAGGCATTTCTGTTGTCACCAGGCACGATGCATGCCTTCCACTCAATGCCGGGAAAGGCTTGGTCCTTTTGCTGGGTGCGTTTCCAGGATGATACCCTTTCCTCGCCTGTTGCCGAGGCGAATTCACCGGTCCTCGCATCTTTTGATGGAGAGACTTTTCGTCATGCAATTCTGGGACTTCACGAGGAAGCGACTGGCGGGGCGCGTCCGGAAATGGAGATGCTTTGGCTTGAACTAGTTTACCGCTATGTTGATGACTTCGCAAAGCCACAGTTGCTTGACTCCAGACTTTTACGGTTGCTGGCCAAAGTGGAGGCTTCCCTTGGGGATGCGTGGAACAATGAGAAGATGGCCCGGGTTGCATGCCTTAGTGAACGACAACTGGAGCGTTTGTGCTTCAGGCAGCTTGGACGAACACCCCGTCAGCATTTAATCTGGCTTCGCATGCATCGGGCCGCAGCCCTCCTCTCATCGAGTGACCAGAAGATCGAAACCATTGCCCTTGAGGTTGGTTATTCGAACCCGTTTGTATTTTCCTCCACCTTCAAGCGTTGCATGGGCTGGTATCCATCCAGATACCCCGGGCGCGTTGTGGGATAATCGCCCCGAGTTTTTCAACCAGACCTATCTCAGAGCCTCATCCGTCATTTTTTTAAAGTCTGTTGTCGACTTCAAGACGACTTTTTCCGGACCGGTCAATTTGATAAATATAGCGCCACCCTTGGCCCCGATAATTGCTCCGCGCAGCGCATAGCCCGCCTTGGGAACCTTTTGGCCGAAAGGAGGGCCGGTCAGAAAAGTGCCGGCAGCCTCAACGAAGGTTACGGGCGTGCCCCCAATTTTTACGTTGTTCACCTTCTTGTCCTTTACGTTTTGGAACTGGCCCATCCATCGATCTACGTTGGCCTGTATTCCTCCGGCACCGCCTGGCCCAAAATAGAAAAAAACGACATTGGCATCCCCGTCCTTGCTTGGAATCGAGAGTTGTGCCTTGCGCATCGACGATGAGGGTTTCTGCCATGTCCAACCGGCTGGACGCTTGAAGGCAAGGTCGTTGACCTTGAAAGTCTTGGGGCCTTCATCAGCCTGCGCCGGACTGACCATCAAGATGGTGAGAATGAACAGTGACAGAATGGCTATCGAGCATGGTTTCTTCATAATACAAATGAATTTGGGTTGTCTTGAACGCCTTGTCAACAGGTCGGTTTGCCTTGCGCCGATTGTTGCAGGTGTTTTTTTACATTTCATATCTTAGGTCATGCCACAAAGCCCCGAATCTTCATCCATTCAGCATTCCACTGACCCGCTTGCGCAACTCATTTTGCATAGGCGCACAATAAGCCCGAAGCACTACAGCGAGGAAGTGCCGACTCCCAACGATGTGATTGAGGCAATCGACATTGCAAGGAACGCACCGAATCATCACCGTACCGAGCCATGCCGCTTTTATCTTTTGGACAAGGCCCGCATCCGGGAGATTGGACGCCTTTTTGGTGAAGTGGTTCGCGGAGACAATCCAACTCCTGAATTGCAAACCCGCGGTGACAGTAAGGCAAAGCAATGGGGTGCAGCCCCGGGTTTGCTTGTCGTTACCCAATTCACTCCTCGCGCCTCGTTCCTTGTGGAGAACAAGCCCGAAGTTGTCCGTGAGGATTATGCAACCTGTTGCTGCATCGTCCAGAATCTCCTGCTGCTTTTTGAAAATGCCGGCATCTCAGCCAAGTGGAGTACAGGGCCTGTTTGGGAGCATCCGTCTTTTCGTAAGGTTGTAGGCATCCAGCAACCAGCTCCTGACGAGGAGGTGGTTGCCCTGGTTTTTTATGGCAAAAGTGACCTGCCAGGTAAAGTTCGACCTTTGTCTGGCCTGGATGAGATTCTTGTCAATCACTGCCAAGGTTAAGATCATGTCTGGATGGGTCATTGTTTTGATGGGTGTTTCCGGTTGCGGAAAAACAACGGTTGGTAATCTTGTGTCAGAGGGACTGGGATGTAAATTCATCGAGGGGGACGAATTTCATTCGGCAGAGAATGTGGTCAAGATGGGATCAGGCCAACCCCTCAATGATGATGACCGTAGAGACTGGCTTTCTGCCTTGAACAGTTCTATTGGTGGGATTCTTTTCCGGGATGAGCGGGCTGTTTTGGCCTGTTCGGCCTTGAAGGGCGAATACCGTGAATGGCTTGTGGAGGGACTGGACGGGAAAGGTTTCTTTGTTTACTTAAAAGGCGATTTTGATGAGATTAACAAGCGCATGCAGGAACGCCAAGGCCACTATATGAAGGCTGGCATGCTTGCGAGTCAGTTCGAGGCACTGGAGGAACCGGAGGACGTTCCAACTTTTGAACTGGTTCTGGGTTCAACTGAAATCGCTCGTCTCATTATGGACCTTCCGGAGATTCGGGAAGAAAAGTAACCGGTAGACTTTTGATATCAGGGCGGTCCTCTGAATGTTTGGTTATACCAGGCTCAGCTGATTTGTGGTTGTCCACTTTGACCTGCTGAGCTTGCTGGTTGGTAAAAAAACAAAAAAATTTCACATTTTCCTAAAGGTGTTTGGTGAGGTGTCGATTTACAGTTCGTATCTATCTTCTAGCCAAATCTATCTTCTTCGATTGACTTGAAGGAAGGCCGTCCGAAAGGGCGGCCTTTTTTCTTTGCTCAAACATGGATTTTACAATGTGGTGGAAAGGAACACTGGTTTCGGGATATTATTGAATCGAGACCATGGACATGGAAAAGGTGAAGTCACTTTTTAGCTGGCAGGCTCGGGGAGCCTGCCTGATCTTGGCAAGTTGTTTTGGAAGCACCCTGAACGGCCTTGATTACGGGAAGGAGGTACGTCCCCTGTTGGAGAAATATTGCTACGATTGCCATGGTGATGGCGCCAAGAAGGGGGACGTGGTCCTTGATACTTTTGATGACGTTAAGATTCGTATGTCTTCCAACATGGAATGGAAGCGCATTTGGTCAGTTCTGGATGACAGGCAGATGCCTCCACCGAACAAGAAACAACCCAATGAGGATGAACGAGAGCGTATCCTTCATTGGATTGAAAAGGAAGTGTTTAGGCACGATTGCGACAACCCGGACCCGGGCCGAGTCACCATCCGCCGCCTCAACCGTGAAGAGTACGGAAACACCGTTCGTGATTTGTTTGGGTTGAGGAAGGACTTTCGCCCGGAGGACAAGTTTCCCGTGGATGACTCCGGTTACGGGTTCGACAATATCGGGGATGTCCTGACCGTGGCTCCCGTCCTGATGGAAAAATATATTTCTGCAGCCGATGAAATTCTGGAAGAGGCTTTGGCTTTGACGCCTCCACCTCCCCGCAAGCAAAGATTTACTGCCCAGCAAATGAGGGGCCACGGTTTATTTCGGGATGGCCACCGCATCCTGGTTTCCAATGGGGAGGCCCACGTGACTCTTGAAGCTCCACTGGATGGTGAATACATTCTACGCTTTCATGGCTTTGGTGACCAGGCAGGTGGTGAGAAGGTCAAGGTGGGCCTACTCCTCAACGGGAAACAGGTTGGTGTTTTGACGGTACCGCAGACCAGGAACAACCCGGGCACACACGAGACAAAGGTCAAGGTGGCAAAAGGGCGGTGGAAAGTGGGTGCCGCCTTCCTGAATGACTACTACATGCCCAAGCATCCGAACCCGCGTCAGCGTGATCGAAACCTGCACATTCGCTGGCTGGAAGTGGAGGGGCCCATCGGCTTGCCTCCCCCTGATGTTCCGCAATCCCACAAGGATATATTTTTTACCGACGCCAAAAAGGCTGGAGGTGCTGAAAAAGCGGCTCGTTCCATTCTCTCGATCTTTACATCCAGAGCCTATCGTCGACCTGTGCGCGAGGATGAACTGGATCGTCTGATGAACCTGTACAGCATGGCACAAAAGGATGGCCTGAGTTTCACCAAGGCAGTGGCGTTGGCGATGAAGGCGGTTTTAATTTCTCCGCATTTTCTTTTCCGGGGAGAGACCCAGCCCAGCCCGGACAACCCGCAAGTCGTCCACCGCGTGGATGAATTTGCCCTGGCATCGCGTCTTTCCTACTTTCTCTGGGGCACCATGCCAGATCATCCCTTGCTTCGCAGGGCATGGAAAGGGGAGTTGCGAAGGAATTTCGACACGGAAGTGCGAAGAATGCTGGCGGATGAAAGGTCAGGAGTCTTGGCACGAAACTTTGCTGGCCAATGGCTTGAATTGAGAAACCTGGACAAGGTCATGCCTGACCAGAAGCGGTTCCCCACTTTTACCAAGGACTTGGCTGCGGACATGCGTCGGGAGACAGAATTACTTTTTCAGCACATCCAACGGCAGGACCGTTCCGTGATGGAGTTTCTGGAGGCGGATTACACCTACGTGAATCAACGATTGGCCAAACACTACGGGATGCCCAAGGTCCCAGCAGGAGATTTTACCAGGGTCTCACTCAAGGGTACGGGACGAGTCGGGCTCCTGACCCATGCAAGCATCCTCACCATAACCTCGAACCCCACCCGAACCTCCCCGGTAAAGCGAGGCAAATGGATCCTTGAGAACCTGCTTGGCCTCCCACCGCCACCACCTGATCCCAATGCCCCGTCTCTGCCTTCTGACGGGAAGGCACTGCAGGCATTTTCCCTGCGAGAGATAATGGAGAAGCATCGCAAGGATCCTGTTTGTGCAGCCTGCCATGCCAACATGGATCCCATTGGGCTCGCATTCGAAAACTTTGACGCCATTGGTGTCTGGCGTGACAAGGATGGCAAATTCCCCATAGACCCCTCGGGAAAACTGGCATCCGGCAGGTTTGTCAACGGGCCCGACCAGCTGCGCGCCCTGCTTGCTCGTGATTATCGCGGGGAATATCTTCGCTGTTTGACGGAGATGTTGTTGACCTTTGCCCTTGGCCGGGGTCTGGAGTATTACGACAGGTGTACCGTCAATCAAATCGTTGAGAGTCTCCAAAAGAACGAGTATCGCTTTTCCACGCTGGTGATGGGAATCGTGCACAGCGACCCATTCCAGAAACGGCGCGGAGATGGCAATCGACTTGCTGTTGACTGAGGGCTAAGGTGCATATCAGGCTCATCACCCTTGCATTTGCACTTTTTGTTGTCGGAGTTGTGCTTTTGGCGAATCAAGGCATGGTCTATCAGGTTTTTCCGTTTGTCCAGGAATTGCCGGGGAAGGACAAGACCGGGCATTTCTTTCTCATGGGCACGCTGGCTTTCCTTACGAACCTTTCGATGCGGGGCAGGTGTCTGCGAGTTTCAGTTATTCGCATCCATGTTGGAAGCCTTCTGATTATGGTTTTGGTCACGATGGAGGAGTTTTCGCAATTGTTCTTCAAGGCCCGTGGTTTTGACCCTTGGGATTTATTGTCTGATTTTCTTGGCATTTTCATACTCGGCTGGATGGGTGTCCTCCTTGCCAAACGATACCCGGCTTGAACTATTTGGAATTACTTCGGGATTCCATTACTTCATGAAATAAAAGTTGCACCTGCGCATAATGCGCCTAGCGTGTAAGTAATAATGAACTTGTTAAAAGCCTGCCCCGCCCTGAGGTTTTCCTTTGGAGTTGCCTTGTTATTTGTTTTTGTCGCGAACGTACATTCCCGCGTCTTCACCGATACCAGGGGGCGCACGATGGAGGCCGAGTTGATCACGGTGGATTCCGGTTATGTCAAATTGCAACGTTCGAATGGTTCCCAGGTCTGGGTCAAGCTTGAGCAACTCTCTGAGGTGGACCAGCGTTACGTGCGGGAGCAGGGAAGTGTGCTTACCAGCATGCACAAGATGCCATTGTACGAGGTGATCCAGCGTGCCAATGAAATCGATCGTTTAATTCGCGCAAAATTTCGCGAGAATCGCATACAGCAGAATCCGCCCTCAACGGATGAACAGTTTATCCGCCGGATTTATCTGGATATCCTCGGTCGCATACCGAGTTATGATGAGGTCACCACCTTTCTTGATTCGAAAAGCACTTCTAAGCGTCGCCAGGTAACGGATGAACTGCTCAAGCAACCCGGTTACATCAGCCATAATTTTAACTATTGGGGTGACATACTCCGCCTTAAGACAAACCAGCGTGATGGAGATGGCGCTGCCTACATTGAGTGGGTCAAGCAGTCCATCCGTGAAAACAAGCGCTATGACTTGTTTGTCCAGCAACTCCTTAAGTCAGAGGGTTACCCCTGGGACAATGCGGCTGTAGGCTACTACATCCGTGACCGTGGCATGCCTCTCGACAACATGTCGAACACCATGCAGGTCTTCATGGGAACCCGTTTGGTTTGCGCCCAATGTCACGACCATCCGTTTGAAGACTGGACCCAGATGGAATACTACCAGATGGCGGCCTACACCTACGGGGTCGAGACGACCCTTCGGCCGGATAATCTTAACGAGGCTCGCAAACTTGTTCGCCAGGCCGCCAATGGTGACCGCGAGCGTCAGCGTTCCATGGACCGGGCCATCCGCGACATCTTTGAGCCGATTACCTTCGGCGCTCGTGAAACCAAGAAAGCCCTCAAGCTTCCCCATGACTACAAGTATGATGACGCCAAGCCCAAATCGACTGTCAAGCCAGGACTGCTTTTCGGCGAGACCGTTGAATTTGGTGGTGAAGAATCACCTCGTGATGTGTATGTCCGATGGATGACCTCCCCGGAAAACGAGCTTTTCGTAAAGGTCATTGCCAACCGGATTTGGAAAAAAGTCATGGGCCATGGCATTTTCGAACCCATTGACGACCTCAAGCCTGACTCGGTTGTTTCTCATCCCGAGCTTCTAAAATACCTCATGAAGCTGATGTCCGATGTAAACTTCGACCTGAAGCAATACGAACGCGTCCTCTACAACACCCCCACTTATCATCGCCAGGTCAGTACTGCTGACCACGTGAAGGGTGACCCCTATTATTTCCCCGGTCCAATGCTTCGTCGCATGAGCGCGGAGCAACTTTGGGACTCCATGCTTTCCATGACCATTCAGGACTGCGATGAACGGGTCCTGAGGGATCGTGAGGAAATTCGTGTGGACAACAGCAAGCAACAGGCTGAATACATGCTTTCGCGTTCACCGGAGGAAATCTTTGAGATTGTCTCGCAAATTGCTGACATTGAGGGCGAGTTTGCCGTCAAGCGCAAGGAACTGCGCGAGAAAATAGAAGCAGCCACGGCATCCAATAACACCAAGCAGCTGGAGACGCTTGAGCAACAATACAGGGGTATAGGCAATGAGGCCCGCAAAAAAGTTCGTGCTGCGCAAAGTACAGCCCGAAAAGGCATGATGGAGGAGATGATGATGTCCATGAACAAGGACGGGAAGAAAACCTCCAGCCAAAAGACCCAGGTTGAGCTGGACCCGCGCTGGAAAGGTTTTGGCAAGGGTCTTGTTCGTGCGGCAGAACTGCCATCCCCGGCTCCCAATGGCCACTTCCTCCAAATGTTTGGCCAGTCAGATCGGGATGTCATCGAGAATGCCAGTGTTCAACCCACCGTGCCCCAAGCCCTTGCACTCCTTAATGGCCCCATGTTCAAGGAGCTGATGAAGCCCAATTCTGTCCTCATGAAACATCTCATGACCAAGGAGACCCCTGAGGAGAAACTCGACGTCATTTTTCTCACTGTACTAAGCCGTCGTCCAAGCATTGCCGAAAAAGGTCTTCTCCTGCAGGAGATCAACCGCTACGACGAGCAGGAAAAAGGGCTGAGCAAGGGCTACAAGAACGTGATCGTGGCCCTTATGAACACCCGCCAATACGCATTTATACGATAACCCCCCAATAAACCAAACCAAGTACTGCCATGAAGCAATTACTTCACCAAGCCGACGATCTATCCCGTCGTCAATTTATCAACTGCGCTGCACAGACCTTTCTCGGGGTCACTGTCTGGGGGCACGCACAAGGTCTCCGGGGACAGGAAGCCCCCGTTCAAGCCGGAGCGTCCTCCGGTCGTCATACAGCAAAAAGCTGCATCTATCTCTACATGAGTGGCGGCATGACCCACCTTGATACTTTTGACCCCAAGCCCGGGACCGAGCAGGGAGGCCCTGTCCGTGCCATCCGGACCAAGGCGGATGATGTCTTTTTGTCTGAGTTTTTCCCGAATCTTGCCTACCGGATGGACAAGGTGGCCCTTGTTCGCTCCCTCAAGACCAACCAAGGTGCGCACGAGCAAGGCAACTACTATATGCACACCAGTTACGCGCCCCGAAACACCATCCGCCATCCAGGGATGGGCCCTTGGATGACAATGCTTAGAGGACGCTTTAACCGCACTCTTCCCGGCAGTGTGGTCATTGGCGGTGGACGCAGTTCAGGTGCTGGTTTCTTTCCGCCACAGCACATGCCACTCATCTTGGGAAGTGCACGTGAGGGGCTCAAGAACAGTGTTCGTTCCAAGGAGGTCAACGAATCAGAATTCAACCGACGTCTCAGCCTTGCAGAAGCGGTGGACCGTGAATTTGTCAGCACCTACAACCAAAAGAAGGTGGTTGCCTACTCCGACATGTACAAGGATGCGGTCAAGCTCATGAAGAGTGAGGACCTGAAGGCCTTTGACATCAACCGCGAGCCCGCCGACGTCAAGGAAGCCTATGGAGACAATGGTTTTGGCCAAGGGATGCTGCTTGCCCGCCGACTGGTTGAAAATAATGTTCGATTTGTCGAGGTGCAGCTTGGTGGGTGGGACACCCACAACAACAACTTTACTGCAGTCGCAGATAAGGCAGCGACTTTGGATCGTGCCCTAGGGACTCTTATAGGGGACTTGGATCAACGCGGTCTGCTTGATGAGACCTTGATTGTACTTGCCACTGAATTTGGTCGTACGCCCCGCATCAACCAAAATGACGGCCGGGACCATTGGCCGCGTGCCTTCAGCGGGATTATCGCAGGGGGCGGCATCCGGGGCGGCCAAGCCTACGGAAAGACAGATGAATCCGGTTCGCGTGTTGCGGAAAACCCTGTGCAGGTTCCGGATTTCAATGCCACCATTGCGACTGCTTTGGGTCTTCCCATTGGCCATACCTTGTACTCGCCATCTGGTCGTCCTTTCAAGGTTGCCGACAACGGGACACCCATTACGGATATTGTGGGATAAGCAGGCTTCCTGAACAGTCCGGACGGTTACTGGATGCCTTTCGCTGTTTTCCACTGCTGAACATATTGCTGATCCGGAGCGGAAAGCGAGTTGATTGGCACCGTATAATTTATGCCTTGAATGTTGATCACTGCGTTTGGGCCATTCACGCTAAATAGGCTTCCTTGCAGGCTGCGGCCCGTATTATTGGTCCAAGTGCGGACACCAAAGTTAAATTTGTTGGCTGCCTTTGCAACTGGCCGGGGTTTTGCGCTGTTATTTGCGCTATTCAGGATGGAGCGGACCAGATCAGTGAATGCCTTTGATTCAGCCCCAGTTGGTTGTGTTTTGTTCTTGGGAGGCATCTCGCGATTATTGATCACATTGATCATCAGCATGGAGGTTTTACGGTCTTGAATGATATTTGTTGAATTACGAAACTTCTCAAGGGAAACATCACCTTTGGGCTTTCCTCCACTATGGCAGTTAACACAATAATTTTTCAGGAATTCCTGTCCTGTTTTTCCAAATTGAGGTGTGCCTGGGGGGGCGGTTGCTGTATTGGCTGGTGCGGCGGCAGCAGCCATGTTGGGTTGTCGGGTTGATACAACCTTGGCAATGTATGCGGAGGGGTTGTCATTGAAGCTGGCCAGGCAGCGACCGCAGCAAAAGCCAATTGTCTTGCCCTCGAAAACCGCCGTGCGTGTTGGATCGATGCTCATGGTGGGTTTGATTGGGCACTTTGAATTGACCGGGGTGGGATCCACCTGCATCGCAGCCTGGCCAGTATTCACTACAGACCCAATGGTGCCAGGTGCTGGTGTGCCGGTGGGTGGATTAACATAGCCGATGCTGATCTCTATTCCCGGTCTTGCCGACTGCAATTTTGCGACGCCCGCTTCAGTCACCTTGGTTTTCCCGGCATAAATCTTCTGTAGTGATGGGCTTGCTGCGAGCTGGCTGAAGCCGGTGTCAGTTACCCCGGTGTCATAAAGGTTTAGATATTCCAGCTTGGGAAGTCGGGCCACATGCGCCATGCCTGCATCACCAATTTTCGTTCTGTCCAAATGAAGGCGTCTCATCTCCGGGAATTGGGAAAGATTCGCCAAGCCAGAGTCGGTCACCCTGGTTTTCCCAAGATTCAACCAGGCGACCTGTGGCCCGACTGAAGCAATGGTGCGCAAGCTCTCATCGTTGATTTCAGATGCCATGTCATCGCAGTGAATCGTCAGGGCGTTTGAGCCTTCCGAACGTTTGACCACACGAACACCAAGCGCCTCAACGGCCTTCATGCCCGACTTGGATGCAGTTGCGACCTTGAAGGCGTCCTGGGGCCCCTGCATGGAGGCTTTTTTCCGTTCATCAGAAGC
The DNA here is from genome assembly GCA_913046175.1 of uncultured Opitutia bacterium. Classification (GTDB taxonomy): domain Bacteria; phylum Verrucomicrobiota; class Verrucomicrobiia; order Opitutales; family JABJCN01; genus JABJCN01. The sequence continues at coordinate 13,579 of CAJWSN010000004.1, read as the reverse complement.
GGCAATCACATTCCTCATCGCGGGCACAAGGGTTGACGGAGCTTGACGGAGTGGCTGGTCAAACCTGGCTCCACTTTGAATCCACCACTTGATGAGGCCCATTTCTTCAGGGGAAAGCTGCTTGTTTTCGTCCGAGGGTGGCATTCGCTCATCATCGGGGTCGTTCATCGGCAGGCTGATGCGTTGGACAAGAAGGCTTCCATTGACGTTGCCTGCAATAATGACGGGTGCATTCTTGCCCCCTGTTGTGATACCTTCCTTGCTGTCGAGTCTCAACTTGCCGCTCGACTTAGAGGAACCATGGCATTTTACACACTTGTCTTCCAAAATGGGGTGAATGACTTCTTCATAGATTGAACCCCATTCACGCAGACCTTGAGCCGTTGTTGTAGCACCTTTTGAAGGAATTGGTCCTGGAGGGGAGGCACCGGGATTGTTTTTTGTGTCAGAAGATTCCTGCTTTGGGGTGAGTCCGGCGGTGCCTGGAGGGAAAATGGCGTAATGGCGCAACGTTCGCAGGAGAGGCATCCTGGCTGTATCTGTATTTTCTACTTGAGAAAGCTTTAGATCATAGGATGCCCCATTTTGTATCCACCACTTGATCAGCCAGATTTCATCAACGGTCAGTTGATTGGCTTCATCTGACGGTGGCATCTTTTCATCATCGGGATCATTAAGTGGGAGGCTAATGCGGTAGGTTAGGAGACTGTCGTTCAGGTTGCCTGCAATAATTAGGTCCTCGGCGGCCTGCACATCCGCCATGGTATGCAGTTTCAGCTTCCCCTTGGCTTTATTGGGACCGTGGCATTTCATGCATTTTTCCTGCAGGATGGGAAGAACAACCTTGTTGAACACCGTCCCATCGGAGATTCGAATGGGCTGCCCATTGGCTGCGGGCAGGATACACAGCAAGAGTAATAGCCTTCCTAGTCTATGATGAAGGGGCGTCTTTTCCATGGGACGTTACATTGTACAGGAAGTAAGCAGGAATATGTTTTAAGATGGTTCGTAATTGGATTGAAGTCAATGCCAAGGGTATTTTCCCTTGCGCGGTCAATTGGGCGGTTTAGGGTTGCCGAACATGTTTTTTCGTTGGCTTACATTCGTTCTCTGCCTGTCGGGGTCATTGCAAATTGCTTTATCTTCCGGGTTTCGCCGATTGCAGGGTGTTGACGGCGGAACCGTGATTGCCCGGGTACTGAAGGTTGAGAATGGAGTGGTGTCACTGGAACGGCAGGACGGAAAAGTTTTTGAGACATCCCTAAAGCAGTTTGCAGAGAAGGACCGACATTTTCTGTTGAGTCAGGACGCTCGTTTTAGCCGCAGCCTGGAGGCGGCCAAGGCCCGGTTTGATGTGTTTCATGCAGATATTGCCCCGTCACCGGACAGTGGGTTGCCTGATTTGCAGGATAGTGACCTCTGGAAATTTTATCTGCGTGCAATTCCGGTCCTTGAAAAGGCGGCAGGTGAAGGCAATGCCCCAGCCCAATACAACCTTGGCATTGCCTGCATGGAGGGCCTCGGCATGCGCAGGGATTATCGCAAGGCCGCCGAGTGGTTCCTGAAATCTGCAAATCAGGGAGATACTCGTGCCCAGTTTCGCCTGGGTCGGATGAGTCTTCACGGCAGGGGCGTTGCCCGTGATGAAACCCGTGCCCTGCAATGGTTCCTCAAGGCTGCGGCGGGAGGCCATCCCACATCACAGTCCTACCTGGGCGCAATGTATGTCCGCGGAATCGGCGTGGACAAAAATGAACGTGAAGCGGGTCGTTGGCTTCAGGCTGCTGCTGAGCAGGGTGAACCTGAGGCCCAAGTGGATTTTGCCATCATGCACATGCTTGGCTTGGGTGGATTACCGGAAAGTCCCGAGAATGCGGCCCATTGGCTTTTTCAGGCTGCCCATAAAGGGCATCCATTTGCCCAGTATGAACTCGGCGTGGCCTATCGTTCAGGAATTGGCGTCAAACGTGATTTCCAGAAGGCGGCCCATTGGATTCACAAGGCGGCCACACAGCGCAACCCGGATGCGCAACTTGACCTCGGCTTGATGTATCTGCTTGGACTTGGTGTGAACCGTGATGAGGTGGAAAGTTGTGCGTGGTTCTCCCTTGCCGCTGCAAGTGGACATCGCATGGGCATGGAGGCTCGTCGCAACCTGGAGCGCCGGTTCAGCACGGAGCAGCAGGAATTGGCGCGACAGCGCACCCTTGCGCTTTCAAAGCTTTTGGCTGGAAACTCTTGATAATCTGACCATGGCTGACACCTTCCTTCCATCATCGATGCGCGGTGCCTTGGAGGCCCTGTCACGGATCGTTCATTGCAACCCCTTTCTTCCGGAGCGGCTGGAGCTTGAGCGGGAAATACTGGGAGGGGATTTTCGGGAGCCTGATGTATCAAGCCGTGATTTGAGCAGTTTCAGTTCAAATTTGGGCAAGCTCCATGAAGTCACCCAGCACCATGCGGAAAAGGCGCGTGAGGCTTTTTACCAGGCCACAGGCACGGTCGATGAAGATGACTTTCTTATCTATCAGGATGCAGTGCATTTTGCCCTTTTTTCCAGTTTTCGTGAGCCGTTTCTTGACTTCATTCGCAAGGGTTATGTCCGGGGAAGCGCGGCCCGGGTTTGTTCTTTCTATAAGGAATTTGCCGCTCAACACAGGCGATTTTTCCCATTGCGGCCAGGAAATCCTGAGCCACGTCATGAGGCGGCACATGTCTTTGCCATGTTCTTCCAGATTCGTCGGGCCTTTTACCACATTTTCGAGTTCATTATTGGAACTTCACCAGCGGCGAACCGTCTTCGTGCCCGGGTATGGCAGTCAATCTTCACCCACGACATGGCCCGTTACCAGCGCTCCCTTTATGATCGCATGGGGGATATTGTCACTTTCATAACCGGGCCATCCGGCTCCGGCAAGGAACTGGTTGCCCGCGCCATAGGTCTTTCCCGCTTTATTCCGTTTGATGAGGACCAGCTTCTTTTTGAGGAGGATTTCCTGGGGAGCTTTATTCCTGTAAACCTCTCTGCTCTCACCGAGACACTTTTGGAATCTGAACTTTTCGGCCATCGCAAGGGTTCCTTCACTGGAGCGCTTCAGGATCGCAAGGGCTACCTGGAAACCTGCGGTGATTTTGGGACGATCCTCCTTGATGAAATCACGGAGACTCGTCCTGACATTCAGGTCAAGCTGCTTCGTGTCCTGCAGACCCGGCAATTCCAGCGCCTCGGTGACACGCGCCTGTTGCCTTTTCGGGGAAAGTTCATGGCGGCCTCCAACCGTGACCTGGCTGAGGAAATGCGGGCGGGCCGGTTCCGCGAGGACTTTTATTATCGTCTTTGTTCCGACCGCGTGGACGCTCTTGCCCTGCGTGAAATCCTTCGTGAGGATCCGGATGAACTGCATCACCTTGTCGAGTATATTGCGGGCAAGATTGCCGGTGCCGAGGAGGCTGGGACCCTGACGGATGAAGCCTCTAAATGGATTCGAAAGAACCTTGGCCTGCAATATTCATGGCCGGGCAATTTCAGGGAATTGGAACAGTGCGTCCGTAATGTCATGGTTCATGGCGAATATCTTCCAGAGAACACCCAGGCGGATCTTCCACGTGCCAATCTCCTCACCACCGCCTTGGGCGTCGGCAACCTCACTGCGGAGAGGTTCCTTAGCGAATACATCGCGAGCGTTTATGAATCCACGCGAAACTATGGGGAGACAGCCCGCCGGCTCGAACTGGACCGGAGGACCGTCAAGAAATACGTGGAGCTAGCTGAGGGCTCAGATGGACGGGCATCTTCGGGCTGATATTTTTTGTGGGCTATCCCCCGCAACAGGATTTCCCCAGTCGCTCAAGCCTCCAATAGTTGTAGGGCCAAGCGGTCAGGAAGCCGGCAATAATTGCCGGCACCACCCAGATGCTGATGCCGAGTGCTCCCCCGTTGCCATAATAATCAACCAGGTTCATCATCAGCTCCATCGCCAACATTGAAATGAGGCTCATTCCCATCGCAGTGCGCAGGGCCTTGCCGAAATCCATCTGTCGCAGCAGGATCAGTGTTTCAAGAAGGATGCTGGTCAGGATACCATTGAACATTGCCAGGACCATGAGGTTTCTTGTTGGCATTTCAATGTCCTGCCATTGCACATAGGCGATGGTCCCGAAATCCCCCACCGAGCATCCCACAAGGCACCAGAATGTATTTCGGGATGATTGCCTCCAGTTCTTTTGGTTTTTCCAATTCATTGGATTACGGCTATTGAACTAGCAAACATACCTCCAGATAAATCTCTCCCTTGACTCACCAGGCAACGCACCATTTTCTCCTTCTCCTCTTTTTTTGATTAACCTGCAACCATCTAAATGACCATGCAAATGAAGAACCTCCTCCTCTTGCCCCTGATGGCAACCGCTTCACTTTTTGCCAAGGATGACTTTGTCAGCCTGTTTGATGGCAAGACCCTCAACAACTGGGATGGCGACCCAAAGTTCTGGAGTGTCAAGGATGATGCCATAACAGGGATCACCACCAAGGAAACGCCTACAAGGGGCAATACCTTTGCGATTTATACCGGTGATCAAAAGTTTACCGACTTTGACCTCCGTATCGATTTCAAGATCATCGGCGGCAACAGTGGGATCCAATACCGCTCCTTCAAGAAAGCCGGCAACCAGGATGGTTGGCGCATCGGGGGATACCAAGCCGATTTTGAGTCAGGCGATCGTTACTCCGGGATTTGTTATGGTGAAGCGTTTCGTGGAATTCTTTCTCTAAGGGGACAAAAGACCACCCTTTCCTTGAATGACAAGGGCAAGCTCCAGAAGAAATCAGAGACCTTCGGTGACACCAATGAGATTGGCAAGGCCGTCAAGAAGAAGCAGTGGAACAGCTACCGTATCGTGGCTGACGGGTTTCACTTCACCCATTACATAAACGGCGTGAAGACTACTGAGTTGATTGACAACGACGAAAAAAACCGCCGTGCCGATGGCCTGCTTGCCCTCCAGCTCCACGCTGGACCTCCCATGAACGTCCAGTTCAAGAACATTCGGGTCAAGCACCTCAAGTAGTCCCCCACGCCTTTTTTGTTTCCAGGGCAAGGACCTCCTTCGGCAGGACCTTTTTCGTTGATATCAACGAATGCAGTTATGACTTGCGACAGGCTATCTCAAGACCGTGCAGGGTCAGTTGGGGAATGTAGTGGCAGTCATCGCCCAGGATCTCCTCGAGGAAAGGTGCTTTTCCACCGGTCAGGATAATGCCGGGTTTTTCAAGATGTCTCTTGTAAAGGTTTCGTGAAATTGCCGCTATAATCTCCTTGACCATACCCTCATAACCGATGACACCCCCGATCTCCATGGCCTCCCGTGTGGACTTGCCTATGGCGGTGTTGGGATAGGGAATTTCGCAGTAGCTGACCTGAGGCAGGAGTGCAGTCTTTTCGTGGAGATATTCCCGCATCAGGGAAAGTCCGGCGGCAATGACGCCACCCTCGTATCCATTCTCCTTGGTCACGATATCGAAGGTGGTTGCCGTGCCCATGTCGATGACGATGGCGGGCATCTTCCCGTGGGCAGCGGCAGCGATGGCATTGGCGAGACGGTCCTGTCCGATTTCCGTTTTATTAGGGTAGTCGATGGCGATGGGGCAGGTATCTGCATTCAGGTTAAAGAGTTCGAGATTGGCGGCTTCGACGGCTTCGGCGATGGCTAGATTGATTGAGGGTACAACACTACAGTAGGCGAATCGGGAGGCATCCGGGTAATCCTCAAGGATGGATGGGAGATTTCTTGGAAGACCCTCTGTGGGGTAGCGCCTTTCACGGGCGGGGACGCCATCCTTGAGGAGCCCAAGGTGTGCAGTGGTGTTGCCGATGTCGAGGCACAGGATGCTCATGGTTGCTAATGTAAATGGAAAATATATTACCTGATCAAGCTGGACGGGACCGGTTCCAGGCGAGCTATTTTTTCAGGGAGACATCCCCTGCACGGATGGCGGACAGAGACCCGTCGGCAGCCTCGAGAAGAAGATTACCCTGTGTGTCAATCCCGCGGGCGACCCCATGGTTTTCACTGGCCCCATTCAGGACAGTCACGGTTTTATCACGCAGGGCGTCGAGGGCCAAAAAGGTTTTTTGTAGGATTTTTCCGGAACCGGATTGTTGGCAGGCATCGTATCCTTCGGTCACGGCTTGTAGAATGGAGATGGTGAGCGGGTGGATGGGGACGCTCTTTCCAAGAAGGGACTTCAAGGTGTTTGCCGGGGTCCGGAGGTTATCAGGGAGACCATGTGCGTCCTGGTTCATGTTCAGGCCCAGCCCGAAAAGGAGGGTTTGCACGCGGTCCAGTTCCATCTTGGCCTCGCAAAGGATGCCCCCGATTTTTTGTCCCTCGACATGAAGATCATTGGGCCATTTTACCTTTACTGGAAGGGCGGTGGCTTCACGGATGGATTCAGCAACCCTTATTCCTGCCCACAATGAAAAGAGACCGATCGCGGCATTTGGGGCTTCCGGACGAAAACCAATGCTCAGGTAGAGGTTCCCCGGATGTGTGCTGTGCCAGGTGCGCCCCATGCGGCCACGGCCATGTGTTTGACGAAGGGCGATGACTGCGAGCGGGTCGGAATCCCCCGAGGCAAGGTGTCGCTCGACTTCAAGGTTGGTGCTGTCAACTTCCTCCAAAAAGTGAAGGGACAGGTCGGTGCCAGATTGCTTGAGATGTGCCTGCAGGAGGTCGGCATTCAGGGTCGGCGGCTCAGAGGCAAGGCGGTAACCCCGCCTGGGGACTGCCTCAAACATGATGCCTGATTGCTCTAGTTTTTTGATTCGTGCGTGGATTGCGACCCGGGAGATACCGTGTCGGCGCGCCAGCTCCTCCCCGGAAATAAATGTATCTTTTCCGGCCTCGAGAAAAGATTGGAGGATGGAGGGATTCGCGGTCATGTCTCCAGCCAGTCCAAGCCGATGTCTGTCCAGCGCGAGTGGTGTACAAGGGCGCCTGTGGAAATGAAGTCAAGCCCTGGCTGGGCGTAATCGGCAATGTTTGCAAGTGTGATGCCCCCGCTGGCCTCGATGCTGGTGCGACCCTTGACGAGGGCAATGGCCTCACCGATTAGGGCAGGAGAAAAATTGTCGAGCAGAAGGCAGTCCGCGCCTGCCTCAAGAGCGGGGAGAACCTGCTCAAGTTGATCAATTTCAATTTCCACGGGAATCCCTGGGTTTTTTTGCCGGGCAAGGCGAACAGCTTCAATCAAGGCTTTTCCCTGTTTTGCTGAAAAGGCGGCGAGGTGGTTGTCCTTGATAAGGACGCGGTCGAAGAGTCCGATCCTATGGTTCCAGCCACCTCCGCAGGCGACGGCGTATTTTTCAAGGACCCGGAGCCCCGGGGTGGTTTTACGAGTGTCCAGCAGGCGGGTTGGTGATTTGCTGAGTCTCTCTGCGAAAGCAGAGGTATTCGTGGCGATGCCACAAAGGTGCTGGAGAAAATTAAGCAGGATTCTCTCTGCTTTAAGCAGTGTGGATGGATTGCCGTTCAAGATGCCAAGGGTGGTGCCTTTGCCGGTTGATTCAGCATCCTGCTGATGGCTTGTAAAGGTCCCTCCACCAAAAGCTTCGAGAATAAGTGGCACGAGAGACAGTCCGCAAATGGTGATTGGCTCGCGGGCAACGATGGCGGCTTGTCCTTCCTCCGCACTTGGCCGGAAGGTATTTGTGGTGACGTCCGTGGGGTTTTCGGGGGGCGAGGACAGGCCTGCCCCGGTGAGGTCCTCCTTGCGTGCGAGCTGGATGAGGTCGCGCATATGAGCCTGGTCGAGGTCTTCCCACGTCAGGCGTTGGGCGAGGACAGGGTGCTTGTTGGGCCTTTGGGGCATTGGATACCTTGGGGACAGCGAAGCCGCCGGATGACTTATTTGATTTGGCCGGTGCCGTAAACAATGAACTTGTAGGTACAGAGTTCGCGTAGTCCCATGGGACCGCGGGCGTGCAGGCGGTCGGTGGAGATACCGATCTCTGCGCCGAGTCCGAACTCGAAGCCGTCGGTGAAGCGTGTACTGGCATTCCAGTAGGCGGTGGAGGTATCGACAGCAGAGAGAAATTTTTCAGCGGCAGCTTCATTGGTGGTGATGATTGCATCACTGTGTCCGCTGCCATATTGATTGACCGCATCGATGGCTTCATCGATTGAGTCAACCGTCTTGATGGAAAGAATGAGATCCAGGTATTCCTCGTGGAAATCCGCCTCGCTTGCATGGGTGAAGGTCAACCCATTGCCATTGATGTAGCCGGCGGTTGCATGGTCGAGGCGGAGCTCGACATTGTTTGCCTGAAGCCGGCTGGCGATTCTTGGGAGAAAGTCGGCAGCGATCTCCTCGTGGACAAAAAGGTTTTCGGCGGCATTGCATACACCGGGACGCTGACACTTGGCGTTCTCCACGATTTTTTCCGCAATCGCCAAGTCTGCATCCTTGTCGACGTAGATATTGCAGACGCCCTTGTAATGCTTGATGACTGGAATCCGGGAGTTTTCCGCAACGAAACGGATGAGACCTTCACCGCCTCGGGGGATAATGCAATGGATGCAGTCATCCAGTTTGAGCAGGATGTTCAGGGCCTCCCGGTCTGTCGTTGGAACAAGCTGAACCGCCTCCTTTGCGATGCCCGTTTCCTGAAGAGCCTGCCCAATGATGCCAGCCAAAACCGTGTTGGTATGAAAGGCCTCCTTGCCTCCTCGGAGGATGCAGGCATTGCCAGACTTGAGGCAGAGGGCTGCGCAGTCAACAGTGACGTTGGGCCGTGACTCGTAGATGATACCGATGACGCCGATGGGAACCCGGCGCTTGCGAAGCAGGAGCCCATTGGGGCGTGTGCTTTCCTCGATGACTTCACCGACAGGGTCAGGGAGGGCAACGACCTGACGAACCCCCTCGGCCATGGCCCTTATGCGATCCTCATCAAATCGAAGGCGGTCCAGGAGCGCCTGGGTAAGACCGCCCTCTCTGCCGGCCTCCAAGTCCTTGGTGTTTTCCTTGAGAATGATCGCGGACTGTTCCTCAAGCAACATGGCGAGGCGCAGGAGGGCCGCATCTTTGGCGGTGGTGTCCAGGGTGGCTGTCCCAAGGGCGGCAGCGCGGGCTTTTTCAGCCAGGGTGCGGATGGCATGTTCCATCAGGGTTTGAGGCAGGTGGCGGTATGGGGTTTTCTTCTACAGCTGGGTCATGCCAACAAGCTCGTCATACCGTCCCTGGATTGCATCTGCACCGGCACTTTCCAGTCGATCACAACTGAAGTCCTCGACGGTCATGCTGGCAGTGGCGGTGGCGTAGAGCATGGCTTTCTTGAGGGTGGCAAAACTAGTGCTGTCACATGCGGCAAGGCAACCCAGCAGTGCTCCTGCGAAAGAGTCGCCTGCGCCTGTGGGATCCCGCAACTCTGTCACAGGATATGCAGGCAGGGCAAAGAGTCCTTCAGGGTGAAAAAGGTAGGCCCCGTGCTCGCCCTTTTTTATGATGGCTGCCTTGGCGCCAAAATCCAGGAGTCTCGCCCCGGCGAGGATTATGTTCTTTTCCCCGGTGAGTTGCTCAGATTCGCTATCATTAATGACAAAGAGGTCGACCTTGCTTACGACTTGGAGCAACTCCTCTTTTTGTACGTCGATCCAGAGGTCAATGGTGTCAGCAAGCACATAGGGTTTGGATTTCATTTGTTCCAGAACATGCAACTGGAGTCCAGGTGCGATATTTCCGAGCATCAAATAGGTTGAATCCTGATAACTGTCCGGAAGCTCGGGGCGGAAGTTCTCAAAAACGTTGAGTTGAAGTTCAATGGTGTCGCGCTGGTTGAAATTCTCATGGTAGCGGCCTTTCCAGAAAAAAGTGGCTCCCGAATTGTCGCGCTGGAGTCCTTCAAGGTCGATGTCATGGTCGCGAAAGCGGTCCAGATGTCTTTCATCAAAGTCGTTCCCGATGACACCAACCAGAAGGGCCGGTGCGTAGTAACTAACGGCGAGGGAGGCAAATGATGCGGAACCGCCGAGGATGCGCTCCCCTGTTGCAAAGGGTGTGACTATATTATCGAAGGCAACGGAGCCAACGACCAGCACAGGTTTCGGTTCGGAGCAGTCAAGGTCGAGTCGGTTCATGGCGGTTTTTGGGAATCAGGAAAGAAACATTTTCAAATTCAAAGGAGGACAAAACAATCGCGTATCATCCCACGACGGGGAAGCTCATGGCCAGCAGGGTATGCTCGTCAATGTCGATCACCACGGAATAGTTGCCAGGTTTTTCAAACTTGAGGTTCTGGATTTCGTTGATGAGGTTGATTCTTTGAGCCGGGCTTTCGGAGGAGAATTCCCGCTTGAGGATTTCCCGTTGTGAATCCATGGGAAGTCCCATGCTGATCTTGAGGATGTGCTCCCCTGCGATACAATCTGTGATGGAGATAAACCACACCATCTTCCGGTGGGAAAAGGGAAACTTTTTGACCTTGATCGTCGAGAATATGCCAAGCAGGGATTGCTTGCCGGTGACAGGATCGATATAGATGTCGTCGCAGGTCAGCCATGAAAGCAGTTGTGGTTTATTGGCCAAGATGTTTTGGGTGTTTTGGTGGGATGAAAGGTGCGGGAGGGAAGCAGGTTTCCTTGTGCGGGGCAAGGATGAAGGCGCATCCATGTGGCAACCCGCCATTGCCATTTTTTACCCTGTCTGGTCCTGTGGCGGAAGTCCGACCAGATTCTGCAGGTAGAAGAGGGCATTCAGGGTGAGGGTATGGCGGATTTTAAAATCCTGGGCCCAAGCAAAGGCCTCGTGGACGGGGATTGTTTGGATTTCAATTTCCTCGTTGGAATCCAGATCGAGGGATTCGGTCTGCTGAACATTTTCCACATAAGCGAAGTGGCATCGGTTCCGGATGATCGCTGGGTTTGGGGAACAATGGGCAAGGAGGCGTGCGTTTTCACCACAGAAGCCTGTTTCCTCACGCAATTCACGAAGACCGGCGGCAAGGGGTTCTTCGCCGGGGTCGACGATCCCTCCCGGGATTTCCCAGGAAAGCTCACGAATTGCGAAACGATATTGTCGAACCATGACCAGTTCGAGTTTTGGAGTAAGGGCCAGGGTATTAACCCAGTCGTTTGAAGTGATGGAATAAAATGTGCCTTCTCGACCATCCAGCGGATGACGGCAGTGCTCCTCGAAGACATTGAAAACGCGGCAGGCCGCCACCTGTTTTTCCGACAACACCTCCCACGCGGAAGGCACATGCCCTTCCGACATGGATTCACTCACTTTGGGCCGGGTATGACAATTTCCTGGCCCACCTGCAGCTTGAGTGGGTCGAGCCCTTGGTTGGCCGACATAATCTTCTCCACGGGGATGCCGTAAGTTTTAGCCAGGCTGGAAAACGTCTCACCTTCTTGTAGTTTGTGAATTTTTCCTCCAGGGGGGACGGGAGGCTTGGCTGTCGAGGTGGTTGCTGGCTGGGGTTCCGTAGGGGGGGATGCGGGCGTGGTGGCAGGTCTTGGTGGTATTGCCGATGTCTTTTTGCCAACTTGTGCCTGCAGGCTCCTTAAGTCACCCTTGAGCTTGGCAACCTCCGTTTCCAGGGCTGTGTTGCCGATGGCATTGAAGCTGTCCAAGGAGGAGGAGAGGTTGCCAACCTTTTGTTCCAGTGCATCAATGCGATCAAGGATTCCATCCACTCCTGCCGCACCTTCAATCTTCACCGTTGATTCACCTGTGTTTGCGCCCTTGTTCTGGACGATGGAAACCAGGCTCAGGATCAGGGCCAGTGCACCCAGAATCACCGCAACGAGAAGGAGGAAGGATTTGGGTTTTTCTTCCAGTTCCTGAAGTTCTTCCCCGGCATTCTCCAGAATCTGGTCTTCTTCCATTTCACTCATAAAGGAATTCCTTATGTAAAACCTGCGTTACCGGCAAGCGGGAAAATAGAGTTTCCGAAAATCAACGAGTTCAAACCGGAGAAGGATTGACAGTTCCGCCTCATTCAAGAGCATTTGCAGCCTTCTTGGTGACGGGACGTAGCTCAGCCTGGTAGAGCGCCGGCTTTGGGAGCCGGAAGTCGCAGGTTCGAATCCTGTCGTCCCGACCAATTACCCAGAATGTTCCCTGTGCCTGAAATTATGTACACCCACCCCTGATGTTTTTTCTTGGATTTCATGGGGAACCTGCTTCAGGTTTGGCCTGACATGGACAAGAAAGACATTGCGCATGTCCTCGACCAGATTGGGACAATGCTGGAGATCAAGGGGGAAAACCCGTTCAAGGTGCGTGCCTACTTTGCCGGGGCACGTGCCTTGGAAACTTTGGAGGAAGACCTCGAAACGGTCATTACGGAAGAGCGGCTTCCTGACATCAGGGGCATTGGCAAGGCACTGACGGAAAAAATCGCGACACTTCACCTGACCGGGGAACTGGAGTTTTTTGAAAACCTAAAGGACTCTGTTCCTGACGGTCTCCTGGAAATGCTCGAGATTCCAGGCCTTGGGGGAAAGAAAATAAAGGTTCTCCACGAGAAGCTCGGCATTGAATCCATTGCATCCCTGACCGCGGCTTGCAATGAGGGCAGGGTGGCAGAACTCAAGGGCTTTGGAAACAAGACGCAGGACAACATCCTTTCGGGAATCCAGAATCGTGAAGCTTATGCTGCCCGTCATTTATGGTGGAATGCACAGGATGTGGCGGCAGGGATTCTGCCGGGTCTCCGGGCGTTGCCACAGGTGGAGCGGGCCGAGGCGGCAGGAAGCCTGCGCCGGGGCATGGAAACAGTGGGGGACCTGGACTTTCTTGCGGCTTCTGCAGATCCACTACCGATCATGGATTGGTTCACCTCACAGGCGGGAATCGTGGAGGTGACGGCGAAGGGGGAGACAAAGTCGAGTGTACGCTTTGACGGAGGCATGCAGGCGGACCTTCGGGTGGTGCCCATGGAGCAGTTTTTCTTCGCCCTCCACCATTTCACCGGCTCCAAGAACCACAATGTCCAAATGCGCCAGCGGGCGTTGTCCATGGGATTGAGCCTGAGCGAATGGGGTCTCAAGCCTGAGCATGAAAAGGATTTGCTTCGGGAGGGGGCGTCCATCACTGCGAATTGTGAGGAGGATATTTTCAAGGCACTGGGCCTGCAGTTTATCCCTCCATCCCTTAGGGAGGGGAATGGGGAGATTGAGATTGCCGAGAATAGTGGGTTGCCCGAACTGGTGGTGTTGGAGGACCTCAAGGGTTGTTTTCATAACCACACCACGGCCTCCGATGGAAGGAACACTTTGGAGGAAATGGTTGGCGAGGCTGAATCGCGCTGCTGGGAATATGTGGGTATTGCGGATCACTCCAAGTCGAGTTTTCAGGCCAACGGCTTGGACGCGGAGCGACTGGCCCGGCAGGTGGAGGATATTCATCGGCTGAATGCCAGCGGAAAATATAATACATGGGTATTTACGGGTACAGAATGTGATATTCTTTCCGGAGGGAAGCTGGACTTTGAGGATTCATTACTTGCGACCCTTGATTATGTCGTCGCATCTGTTCATGCTGGACTGACGCAGGATGAGGATACCATGACCT
>CAJWSN010000003.1 GCA_913046175.1 uncultured Opitutia bacterium | reverse complement strand
CCTCCCCTTCCAGCCGTTTTCTTGCGTAGTCGTGAAAAATGGGTTGCAATGCCTCCAGGATTTCATCGTGTGAAAGCGCTTCACGATAAAGCTTGTTAAGGCGAGACCCGTTGAGCTTGGCTCCGAGGTACAGATTGTATTTCCCTGGAGCCTTGCCGACCAGGCCAACTTCCGCGAGGGAGGGCCTGGCGCAACTGTTGGGGCAACCGGTCATGCGGATGCTGATCGCGTCCTCCCGCAGGCCGACTTCATCCAGAATCTCTTCCAGGGCCGCAACAAGGTCGGGCAGGTACCGCTCCCCTTCTGCCAGGGCGAGGCCGCAGGTTGGCAAGGCAACACAGGCCAGGGAATTCAGTCGCAGCCCCGACTGCTTCAGGGAATCAATAAATTTATATTCTTCAAGGAGGCCTTGAATGCGGTCCTTGTTCCGGCTGGAGACATTGGCAACCACAAGGTTTTGGTTGGGAGTCAGTCGAAAATCGCCATCGTGAATAGTTGCAATTTCACGCAGTCCCTGGCGAAAAGGTTGCTCCGCAGTGTCCTTGAGCCGACCATTCTGCACAAAAAGGGTGTGGTGCCATTTGCCATCAGTGCCTTCTGTCCAGCCATAGCGGTCAGCGTTGGTGGTAAAGTGGTAGGGTCGCGGGGCAGGGAGCTCCCAGCCCAGCCGCTTGTGCAGCTCGCACTGGAACCAATCGATTCCCCGATCCTCAATTGTGTACTTGAGCCGCGCATGCCTGCGTTCCGCACGATCGCCATGATCTCTCTGGATTCTAACCACTTCCTCGGCAACCTGAATGACCTGCCTGATTGTACAAAAGCCAATGACATCGGCAATCCTCGGCCAGGTCTCTTTTTTGTTGTGCGTCATGCCAAGCCCCCCGCCAACAGTCACATTAAAACCTGCAAGTTTGCCCGAATCATCGACAATGGCGATAAACCCGAGGTCCTGTCCAAATATGTCCACTTCGTTTGTGGGGGGAATTGCCATGGAAATCTTGAATTTTCGCGGCAGGTAGGTCTTCCCGTAAATGGGTTCCTCATCCTCTTCTGAGGAAGCAGAGAGTTTGCCGTCGATCCAGATTTCATGATAAGCCCGTGTACGGGGACTGAGGTGATCGCTGATGGCCCGCGTCAACTCGAGAACTTCTGCATGCAGGTGGGAGAGATGGGGATTGGGGTTGCACAGGACGTTACGGTTCACGTCCCCGCAGGCCGCCAATGTATCCAGCAGCGTGTCATTGATTGACTTGATGGTCGTACGCAGGTCCGACTTCAACACACCGTGCAACTGAAAGGCCTGACGCGTGGTCAATTTCAGGGACCCGTTGCCATAGCGATCTGCAAGTGCATCGATGGCAAGCCACTGCTTGGGGCTGCAGACTCCGCCGGGCACTCGCACCCGGATCATGAAGCTGTAGGCTTTCTCCAGTTTTTGCTTGAGGCGCTCCCTTCGCAAGTCGCGGTCATCCTGGATATAAGTGCCGTGGAATTTGGTTAATTGCGCATCGTCCGGGGAGATGGACCCCGTGGAGGTATCAGCAAGTCCTTCAAGGATGGTGCCTCGAAGGAAGCAACTGTTGCCCTTGATCGTCTCGTTTTTGGAAGGTTTCTTGGCGGATTCGCTTTCGGAAGTCATGGATCAGGTTCCTTGCGGAATGCATTGTTGGATGGCCAAAGGATTTTGTAGAAGGCCAATAAGTTGGCAAGAGGGTTTATGGGGCCTGAATGATTTTAAGGGAAGGAAGAAGAGGAACAATTTTCTTCATTTCAGGATCGTTTGCCTGGGATTTCTCAAGGAATGCGTTGAATGCAATCATACCGGCATTATCTCCTGAGTGAGAAGGCCGGGCCATGAATAGAGGCAGGGATTCCTCCCCCGCAAGTTGAACGAACCTCTGGCGTAGAATCTGGTTGTTGGCAACTCCCCCGGAAAGGCCAAGACTCCTTAAGCCTCCAATCTGCAACGCCTGCAAAACCTTTGAGACAAGCTGGTCGACCACAGCCTCCTGATAGCTTGCACACAGGTTGGCAAAGTGCGTCTCCAGCTCCTTATCTGTCATTTTTTCCAACAGATATCGAAGGCTGGTCTTTAAACCGGAAAAACTGAACCGCATTTCCCTGCGCCCTGCAAAGGCCCTGGGAAATGCATGCCAGGCGGGGTCGCCTGTTCGGGCATGCTTCTCCAGGAGTGCACCGCCTGGATAATCAAGCCCCAGCAGCTTGGCTCCCTTGTCGAGAGCCTCCCCGGCTGCGTCATCCACCGTTTGTGCAAGGAGTTGGATACACAAGTCTTCCTGTATTTTAAAAAGCAGGGTATTGCCCCCGGAGACCAGCAGGCCCAGGTGAGGCAGGTGCAGGGACAGGCGCTCATGGAAAAGATCCGGACGTTCCTCATGCAAATCAATAAACGCCGAAAATGCATGGCCACGCAAGTGGTTGAAGCCTCGTACTGGTACGTTGAGGGTCATGCCCAGTGCATGAGCAAGGCTTATGCCCAAGGCAAGGCAAGGGGCCAGGCCAGGACCACAGGTTACGGCAATTTCGCGGATGCTGCGGGCCTCCTCCTGCTGCAAGACCTTTGTCAAGAGCAATGGGAATTTCTGGAGGTGCTCCCGGCTGGCAAGCTCCGGGACCACGCCGCCGTACTCCCGGTGAAGGTCAAGCTGGCTGTGCAGCCATTCCCCGCAAAGGCCGGCTCCGGGATCAAACAAGGCAAGTGCAGATTCATCGCACGAACTTTCAACTCCAAGAATCATAACCCTAAATCGGATTCCATATTTTGCAGGTTGACCAAGGCCTACGGGCCTTGTTCCTGCGAAGTTCCGACATCTTCCACCTCGGCGACTGGGAGTTCATGCTTTCCCAAAGACTGCAAAGCTGCCTCCAGCTGGGGATCCTCCATGGGTTTGAAACCGAATGTCTTTTCAAAAATCTCCCGTGAATCAAAAGTGGACCGATGAAGGAGGGAAAGACGAATCAATGACCAGTCGCTGCCTGAAATCGTTACCTCCTTATCCGGCAATATCCCCTTTCCCGCAATGGTGGTTCCATCCGGCAGGTAATACTTTGCGGTGGTCAGTATCATGCCGGCATCTCCTTTCAAGTCGTAGACCGTCTGCACTGTCCCCTTCCCCACGGAGGCAACCCCGATGACCTTGGCCAGGCCATGCGTCTTCAGGGCACCTGCCAGGATTTCAGAGGCACTGGCACTGGCCTGATCCATAAGGACTGCAATGGGTGCCTCCCATTTCCTCCCATCCACCAGTGCCACCAATTCCTCTGATTTCTTCTCATCACGACCACGAACTCCGACGACAAGTTGACCATCCTCCAAAAACTCGCTGGCCACCTCAACGGAAGAGGTGAGCAAACCCCCAGGATTACCCCGCAGGTCCAAGACAAGGAATTGGACCCCTTCCTGTTTCAGGAAATCCAGTGATTCACGAAGGAGAGTGGCCGTCTCCTCGGTAAAACGATTGATGTGGAGGTAGCCAACACGCTTTTCCATGACCTGAACATTGGAAACTGCAGGTATCATCAATGACCGCCGCATTACCTTGAACTTCAACTCTCCCTTGGGCAGGGGTCGCTCAACCCGAATGGTGACCGGGGTGCCGGGTGGACCCTTGATCCGCTGGATCACCTGACGCAGGTTTAACCCACTCGTGTCCTCTTCATCGACCGCAATAATTCGATCCCCGGGAAGAAAACCGGCCTTTTGTGCGGAACCACCTTCAAAAACCTGAACAATGGTCACCCGTTCCTCAATCTCGTTCACTTCAACCCCAATCCCCACGTATTCCATGCGACTTGAGCGCCGGTATTCTTCATACTGCTCAGCCGGCAGATAGTTTGAATAGCGGTCCAGGGATTGCAACATACCGGCAAGGGCTTCGTCAGACAACTCTTCAAATGTCGCATTTTCCTCGTCCACGTGGGATACATGAACGATCCTCAGGACTTCACCTATTTTCCCCACTGTTCGCCAATAATCCGCCCGAAGCAATGGCTTGAAGAAGGGATTGTAAGCCAACTGGAGGAGCAGGCATCCCAGAAAGAAAACCAGGAAGATGAGGACAATTCTCAGGCGGGGCTTCATGAAAGTAGAATGGGATGAAAGACCCTTTAGCGATCCTGTGCCTGCTGCACAAGTTCCCGCATGCGCAACCGCAGGCCATTTAGCCGTATGAACCCCCCGGCATCTGCCGGATCGTAGTCGCTTTGGGTCTCTTCCATGGAGGCCACTTTGTCATCGTAAAGGGACAGGGGGGATTTTCGGCCCACCACGATACAATTTCCTTTATAAAGCTTGAGTCGGGCTGTCCCTGTAACCGTTTTCTGGCTCTCGTCAAAGAATGCTTGGAGAGCCTCACGCTCCGGCGCAAACCAAAACCCGTAATAAACCAACTCGCCATACTTGGGAACCAAGCTGTCCCGAAGGTGTAT
Source organism: uncultured Opitutia bacterium (assembly GCA_913046175.1). Lineage (GTDB taxonomy): Bacteria > Verrucomicrobiota > Verrucomicrobiia > Opitutales > JABJCN01 > JABJCN01. The sequence goes on along the minus strand of CAJWSN010000003.1, from coordinate 22,580 downwards.
TAAATCCCGGTCCATGGTAAGTGTCTCCACCTGGCGTTTGCCCTGTAAAAGGATCGTGCCTCCAGGCGTCTCATAAACCCCCCGGCTCTTCATTCCCACAAACCGGTTCTCCACAAGATCCACGCGACCAATCCCATGCCGGCCGCCCAGGCGATTCAATTCTTTCAGGATTGCAGCGGGAGTCAGGCGTGTGCCGTTGACCGCCACACAGTTGCCCTCCTCAAAATCCAGCTCCAGATATTCCGCTTCATCAGGAGCATCCTCGGGCGCCACAGTAAGCTTGAACATCGATTTGTTGTCAGGCTGTGTGGGATCAAACCATGGGTCTTCCAGGATGCCGGCTTCGTAGGAAATGTGCAGGAGGTTCCGGTCCATGGAATAGGGCTTGGAGGCACTGGCCTCCACGGGTATCTGATGTTTCCGGCAATAATTGATCATTTCCGACCGGCCGGGGAACTTCTCACGAAAATCCTCACGACGCCAGGGAGCAATGATTTCCAAGCTTGGCGCCAACGCGGCATAAGCCAGTTCAAAACGACACTGGTCGTTACCCTTGCCTGTCGCACCATGGGCCAGGGCAACGGCCCCCTCCTTTTCCGCAATCTCTATCTGTGCCTTGGCGATAAGGGGGCGGGCAATGGATGTCCCTAGGTAATACTGGCTTTCATAAATCGCATTTGCCCGGAACATTGGATAAATGAAGTCGGATGCAAATTCATCCACCAGATTAAGGGTGTAGTGTGTGACCGCACCCGTGGCACGGGCTTTTTCATCCAGGCCATCCAACTCCTCCTCCTGGCCCAGGTCAGCGGCAAAAGTCACCACCTCCATGTCCATTTCCTCCTTCAACCACGTGACAAGGACAGACGTGTCCAGGCCCCCTGAATATGCAAGTACAACTTTCATCTTGGCCAAATCCTTTCTTAAAAAACAATCAATTGGTTGGGTCCAGCCCGTCAGGCTTAACAAGTTGGGACAATATCGCCTTCTGAACGTGCAGGCGGTTTTCCGCCTGATCAAAAAGGTGCGCATGGTCACTGTCCAGGACCTCCTGGGTGACCTCCAGGCCGGGATGGGTAGGCATGCAGTGCAGAAATAATGAATCTGGATTGCCTCGTGAAAGCAGTTTCATGGTAACCGAATAAGGTTTCATCTGCGTGATGCGTTCGTCAGACTCAGCCTCCTTGCCCATGCTGACCCATACATCGGTGTAAAACGCATCTGCCGACTCAGCGGCAACAAGGGGGTCGGCCTCATACGTGTAGCTGGATTCCAGTCCGCCTTGCTCCAGAAGATGGAGGATTTGATCCTTGGGCTGGAAAGCTTCCGGCCCACTGAAAACCAATTCCAGCCCAAAAAGACTTGCCGCCATGATCCAGGAATTTGCCATATTGCAGCAACAATCCCCATAAAAAACAAGTTTGCGACCCTTTAGGGATTCCAATTGATCACCACTTCCACCCCATTTTTCAGCCAATGTGAACACATCGGAGTAAATCTGGCAGGGATGCAGGAAATCCGTAAGCGCGTTGACCACGGGAATGCTTCCTTCACGACTGAATTCCTCCACAACTTCGTGCCCGTAACTACGGATCACCAAGCCATGAAGATAGCGTGAAAACACCTTGGCCGTGTCGGCGAGGCTCTCGCCGCGCCCAATTTGCATCGTGTTGTTGTCCAGAAAGACAGTCCTTGCACCCAGTTCTGCAATGCCGACCTCAAAGGAAAGGCGTGTGCGTGTGCTGTTCTTGAAAAAAAGCATGCCCCAGGTCTGCTCGTTGAGTGATCTGGTATGGTGGCTTCGATTCTCCTTGAAATTCGCTGCACGTGAAAAAATCTCTTCCCGCTCGTACACGGTAAAATCATTTTCCTTTAGAAAGTGTTTCATTGGATGGGTCCAGCTTGGGGAAAAGCGTTTAATAATGAGGATTCCGTAAACTTTCGGCAATCTTTAAGCCGACCAGTCCCGTAGAACCTCTTCAAGGGTTTCAAGACATTTCAGCAACTCCGCCCGGGTTACATTCAAGGGTGGCAAAAATCGAACGACATTCCCCGCTGCAGGCACAGAAAGAAGACCCGCCCCGCGGAGCTTGGCAACAGCTTGACCGGCATCAACCTTCAGGGCAACTCCAATCAAGAAACCTCGCCCACGAACCGCGTCAACCAACCCGGGATAATTGTCGGACAGCTTTACCAGTTCCTGCAGGAACCAGGAACCCAGCTCCTGAACATTCTGCAGAAGTTTTTCATCTTCAATCACATCAAGCACTGCCTGCGCCGCAGCACAGGCCATCGGGTTTCCTCCAAATGTACATCCATGGGATCCGGGTTGAAAGAGCTCGGCGAACTCCTTTCGAATCCAGGCAGCACCAATGGGAAACCCGCCGCCAAGCCCCTTGGCCATTGCGATTCCATCAGGGATGATCCCCGCCTCCTCAAAGGCAAAAAAAGTTCCGGTTCGACCCGCTCCACACTGCACCTCGTCAACAAGCAACAGGATGTTCCTTTGCGTGCACAAGTCACGCAGACCCGACATAAATTCCCTTTTCGCGGCATGGATTCCACCCTCACCCTGGATCGTCTCGACAAGGATGGCGGATGTATTGTCCGTCAATGCGGACTCAAAACTCTCCAAATTATTGAATTCTGCATGGGAAAACCCTGATAGCACCGGCCTGAATCCTGTCTGGATCTTTTCCTGGCCGGTGGCACTCATCCCACCAAAGGTTCGCCCGTGAAAGGAGTTTTTTGCGCATAAAACCTGAAATTGCAGCCCTTCTTTACCAGAAAGCTTGTTTCCATGCAGGCGGGCAAATTTAAGCAGGGTCTCTGTGGCCTCCGCGCCACTGTTGCAGAAAAAAACCTTGCCGGGACCCGCATAATCACAAAGCCGTCGTGCCAATTTACCCTGCAGCGTACTTGCGAAGAGGTTGCTGCAATGACCCAGTTGCTCGATCTGGTTCTTCACGGCCTTGACCCATACGGGATGGCAGTGCCCAAGCGCATTCACCGCCACTCCGCTGGAAAAGTCCAGATATTCACAACCCTTGTCATCCCAGACCCGGGCGCCCTTTCCGCGCACAATGGCAATTGGGGGCGGGGCATAATTGCACAGTATAAACTGCTCGTACAATTCCTGTGTTTCCGGTTTCATTCCAAAATCATTTCCTAGAGCACAATCTCAGTGCCAATACCCCTGTCCGTGAAGATTTCCAACAAAATGCTGTGTGGTTGGTTGGCATCCACAAAGTGAACCCGCTTCACTCCCTCACGAATCGCATGGGCAGCACCATCGACCTTGGGTACCATGCCGCTGACGATGACACCGCCCTGCTTCAGGTTGTCGATATCCTCCACTGAAAGGGTTGAAATCAGGGTTCCAGAATCCTCGGGGTTCCGAAGAAGCCCCGGCACGTCACAAAGGTAGACAAGCCGCCGCGCGCCCAAAGAAGAGGCCAGGTGCGCGGCCGCCACATCTGCATTGGTATTGAAAAGATGCCCCTCGTTGTCAGAAGCGATACAGGAAATGACAGGGATGCGACCCTCAGACAAGGGTACCTTCACCTCAAATGGTGACACCGAAGTAATGGAGCCCACAAAGCCCAAGTCCACAGGATTTCCCTTACTATCTTCAGTCAGCTTCTCACAGGCAAAAACCCTTTCGCCGGGGGTTGGGGCAGAGATGCCTCCAGCCTCCTCGATTGTGTCGCAAATCTGTTGATTTACCTTCTCGTTCAGGGTTTGTGCCACAATATTGATGCTGGATTCATCAGTATAACGCAGGCCATTAACAAACCGTGTCTCGATTCCACCACCTGCAAGCGCACGGGTGATTGCCTTGCCACCGCCATGCACCAGGGCAACACGAATGCCCACAGATGCCAAAAAAACAATGTCCATGGCCACCCGCCTCTGTATCTCCAGATTATTTTCATCCAGGAAGCTCCCCCCGTATTTGACAACAAAAAGGGCATCCCGGAATTTCTGGATATACGGCAGTGCCTCCAGGAGAACCTCGGCCTTGGTGCCCGGATCTATGTGACTCAGTTCTTTCAAGTCATTCACTTTTGTTAAAATCCACATATCCCTCGGTAAGGTCCGTGCTGAGAATGGTACACGATCCAATGCCGAGATTCAGGTTGAGCCGAATGGTAAAGCGCCCCTTGCTCACGACCGCCTTCCAGGCAGTACGATTTTTCGTCTGAGGCGTACCTGCAAGCAGGGCAGGCACATCCTGATAGTAAAGGTCCACCTTTTCCATTTTGAGGCCGACCCGGGCATAACCGGCGGCATGAACAAGACGACCCCAGTTAGGGTCGGCCCCGTACCAGGAGCTTTTTACCAAGAGGGAATTACCAATGCAACGACCCACCTTTTGGGCATCGGCATCGCTTGAAGCCCCCTCAACCTCAACCCGTACAACCTTTGTGATTCGCTCACCATCAGCAACCACCTTTTCTGCCAGGTCAAGACAGGTGCGCCCCAAGGCTTCCCTGAAATCCTCCAGGGCTTGTGGGGTCTTTTCGCTGATGGGGTTTTCAGAAATGCCGTTGGCAAGGAGAAGCACTGTGTCATTGGTGCTCATGTCACCGTCGATGGTGATGCGGTTGAAAGAGTTCTCAACTGCATCAGCCAAGACCTCCTGTAACAAACCCTGCTTAATGTTTACGCTGGTAAGGAGAAAGGCAAGCATGGTGGCCATGTTGGGTTCAATCATGCCTGCACCCTTGGCAAATCCACCAATAGTCAGCTCCTCCCCTTCCATTTCCCACTTTGCAAGACAACCCTTGGGCCGTGTGTCCGAAGTAAGGATGGCCTGTGCGGCCCGTTCTCCAGATTCAGGAAGGCTGTCAAGCATACCCGCACATTTCTGAATCCCCGGCACAATGCGATCCATTGGCAGAAACTCACCAATTCGGCCTGTAGAACAGACAAGGAAGCTCCTCGCTGGCGCATTCGCCTGACGGCTCGCCTCAAGGGACATGGCCTCCGCATCACGAAGGCCTTGCTCGCCGGTGCACGCGTTGGCGTTGCCACTGTTGCAAACAAAACCATGGAAAGTGTCACCCTTGGCTAACAACTGGCGGGAGATCGAGACGGGCGCAGCTTGAACATCATTTTTAGTGAAAACCCCCGCTGCGGTACAGGAAGAAATGGAATGGACCATGCATAGATCAAGTCGATCATCCCCCTTGTTGCGAACATCGCAGGAAACCCCGTTTACATTGAAACGGTCCACCTTGGCCGCCGCGGCAATGTCATTTTCCAGGATCAGGTTTCCACTCATCGAGTTGACAGGTTGATTAGAGAAGCCCATCCGTTTCCGGAAAGCCAAATCTGAGATTTGCAATCTGAACAGCTTGGCCGCTGGCCCCCTTCACAAGGTTATCCTCTGCGCTTGAGAGAAGAAACCGACCGGTTCGCTCATCCAAGACCGCAGAGATATCAATGCGATTCGTTTCCGTTACATGCTGGGAGTCAGGAAAGGTCCCCGTGGGCAGAATACTTACAAAGGGGGCGTGGCCATACGCTGCCTCCCAACAATCATAGACTGCATCAAGGGAACCCTCAGACCGGACGGAGATGGTCGAGACAATCCCCCGCTTCATGGGAGCAAGGTGCGGACAAAACTGGATCACAACTGGACAACCTGCTGCTGCAGAAAGCTGTTCCTCAATTTCTGACAGGTGCCTGTGCTTTGGCACACCATAGACAACAGCACTTTCGGCACGTTCGCAGTACAGGTAGTTCTCGACCAACTTCTTCCCTGCACCACTGACCCCGCTCATGCTGTTCACAACGATATCCTCGCTGGAAACGAGCCCTGCCTGCAAAAGAGGTGTCAGTGGAATCTGGATGCTCGTTGGATAGCAACCGGGACAGGCAAAGAGACGATGGTCCAGCAGTCCATCCATTCCATGAATTTCCGGGATCACGTACGCCCCGGCCTCCAGGAGTTTAAGGTCCGGATGATCCGTCCCATAGAATTCCCTATAAGCCTCAGGGCTTCCCAGCCGGAAATCTGCACTGAGATCGATCACAACCCTGCCGGCATCGTAAAGGGGACGGGCAAACTCCGCAGCAACACCGTGTGGCAATGCAAGGAAGAACGCAGCCACTCCGGATTCCGAGGCCAAGGAAGCAGGATCAGATGAGCAAAACGCCAATCCATCCAACATTCCACGCAGCTTTGGGTGGGCATCCTCAACAAGTTGTCCCGCGAACTGACGGGAAGTTGCAAGGGACACCTCCATGTGAGGGTGTCTGGACAAAAGTCGCAAAAGCTCGACTCCCGAGTATCCGGATGCGCCGATGACGCCGACCTGGAGTTTCTTGGACACAGTCTGTTTCGGGTAATGTTGAGTGGAAATAAATCTGGATCGTTTGAGGAAAAAAGGAAAAAGCCCTTCACCGGCGAGGCCAGAGGAGGGCTTTCAAAATTTTGGTTCAGTTTAGTGAATTAACGCTTGGAGAACTGGAACCGTTTGCGCGCCCCGGGCTGGCCGGATTTTTTACGTTCCCTGACTCGGCTATCTCGTCGGAGGAAACCCGATTTCTTCAAGGGACCCCGCAGGTCTTCCTGAAATTTTTCCAACGCGCGGGAGATCCCAAGCCGGATCGCGCTGGCCTGCCCAATATAGCCCCCGCCCTGAACATTCACATTCAGGTCAAAATGCCCTTCCATCTCTACCAGCTTGAAGGGCGCATTCAACTGAATTTGGAAGGAATCCTGATTGCAATACGCCTCAGAGTCCTTGCCATTAATAAGGAATTTGCCCTTGCCTTCCGAAAGCCGGACCCTCGCAATGGCACACTTGCGGCGGCCAGTTGCGGCAAAAACCTGGGTGTTTGCTTTTGCGCTCATTTGATTTGGGAAATTAAAGTTCGATCTTTTCGGGGGTTTGAGCCTCGTGCGGATGCTCGCCATCCGCATAAATTTTTAGTTTCTGGATCATTTGCCGGGCAAGCCGGTTCTTGGGCAACATGCCCTTGACCGAATGCTTGACTATGAATTCTGGACGTTTTTTCCGGAAGGTGCTGATGCCTATGCGCTTTTCATTGCCGAAGTAGCCAGTGTAGAACATGTAGCTCTTTTGCTCCTCCTTGTTACCGGAAACCCGCACCTTTGATGCATTGATAACGATCACGTAGTCGCCCGTGTCAATATGTGGCGTGTAAATAGCCTTGTGCCGGCCACGCAGGAGATTGGCGATTTTTACGCTCATCCGGCCAAGAATTAAATCCTCGGCGTCAATGAGCCACCACTTCCGCTCAATTTCATCTGCTTTGGGAAGCGTTGTTTTCATGAAAGTTTCTGATTGTTCTGAAGATAAAGTGGGAATAAAAGTCCGAATAATAAAACGGAATGAACCGCTGACTTTGGGATTTCTGAAAAAAAGAGCGGCAAACAATGCAACCCTTTGCCCACCAAATCAAGACAAAGTTCACATTTAAATTCACCCCAATTCAAAGACAAAACATGCCATCCACACTCGACCAACTAAAGACCATGACCACTATCGTCGCTGACACGGGCGATTTCGGTATTATGGATCAATACAAGCCACAGGACGCCACGACAAACCCGTCCCTCATTCTCAAGGTTGTGGAAAAACCTGAATACCAGTCGCTTGTTGACCAGGCAATTCAGGACTCGGGTGAAAATGTTGAACGGGCAGTGGACCTGCTTCTGACCGCATTTGGGCAGGAAATCCTGAAAATTATTCCCGGACGGGTTTCCACAGAAGTACCGGCCTCCCTATCGTTCAACGTGCAAGGTACAATTGGGAAAGCCCGGGAACTCATTGGCATCTATGAGGAAAACGGCATCGACCGTGAGCGCATACTGATCAAGATCGCCACCACGTGGGAGGGGATTCGCGCCGCTGACGCCCTGGAAAAAGAAGGCATCCACTGCAACATGACCCTCATGTTTGCCTTGCCTCAGGCTGTCGCCAGCGCCGATGCAGGCGCGCAGCTCATCTCCCCGTTTGTCGGACGAATTCTGGACTGGCACAGGAAAAATACCGGGCAGGAATTTTCAAGCATGGACGACCCGGGGGTGATCAGTGTCCGGGAAATTTTTAATTATTACAAAAAGTTTGGCTATGACACGGAGGTAATGGGCGCCAGTTTCCGAAACGTTGGTGAAATCATTGAACTGGCCGGGTGTGATCTTCTGACCATCGGCCCCGACCTCCTGACTGAACTGCAAAATATGGATGTAGCCGTTACGCGAAAACTGGATCCCGCAGCTACTGGTGCAGACTTGGAAAGAATCACCTATGACGAAGAAAAATTTCGGTGGGACATGAACCAAGACGCCATGGCCACGGAAAAACTGGCCGAAGGAATCAGGAAATTTTCTGATGACCTGGACAAGGTAAGGACAATCGCAGCCCGGAAACTGGCAAAATAAAAGGAAGACCCATGAAGACAATCACAGAACTTGAAGCATCAGTTGAGTCCGACGAGGAGCCACCTGATGGAATCTCTCCAGAACTTAAAGCCCTGTGGTTGACTCGAAAGAATAGATGGAACCCCGCACACAACGTGGCACAGGAGATTTGCACCTCCACTGGCTCCTGGATTCATGCCCTGCTTCATCGAATGGAAGGTGATCTTGGAAATGCAGCCTACTGGTACAGTCGAGCGGGTCGCCCGGCCATACGGAACAAGGAGGGGTTCAACAAGGAATGGAGGGAGATTGCGACACACATCCTTGGCCAGGGTTAAGCGCAAGCATGACTGATGTCTTACACCGTTGCAGGATTTTACAAGTTCGTACCGCTGGAGGACTACAGGGAGATGCACCAGCCTCTCCTGGCAACCTGTCGCAAACTCGAGGTTACAGGGACTATACTACTTGCAGATGAGGGCATCAATGGAACCGTCGCGGGTTCCAGGACAAATATTGAGGCGTTGATCGTTCACCTGCAGAAGAATCCACGACTGGCTGAGTTCCCCGTTAACATTTCAATCGCAACGGAAAATCCTTTTAACCGGTTGAAAATTCGCCTGAAAAAAGAAATCATCAAAATGGGCGTTCCGGGCGTGAAACCGTCGAACAAAACCGGCCGGCATGTTACACCGGAGGAATGGAACAGCTTGGTCGAGGACCAGCAGGTTCTCGTTCTGGATGCCCGCAATAAATATGAGACCGCCATCGGTTCATTCGCAAATGCAGTTGATCCACGGATAAAATCTTTTGTTGAGATTACCAATTATGTTCAAGAAAAACTCGGCGAGCAGAAGGACCGTAAAATCGCCATGTTCTGCACAGGTGGCATCCGGTGTGAGAAATTGTCCACATACATGATGGATCAAGGATTCAAGGAAGTCTACCAGTTGCGGGGAGGAATCCTTAGATATCTTCAGGAAATGCCCGAGGAAAAAAGCCTGTGGAACGGTGAATGTTTTATTTTCGACCACCGAGTATCTCTGGGTCACGGACTGAAGGAGGGATCCCATACAATGTGTCATGGATGTGGACATCCGGTCTCCCTGAAGGATCGTCAGGCAAACGAATATGAGATGGGGGTTTCATGCCCCATGTGTGCAGAAACATTGGGCCAGGTAAAGAGAGCCAACCTCCGTGAGCGCCAGAAACAGGTTGAGTTAGCCTCGCGCAGAAATGCCAGCCACATAGGCCAGACATTAAATAACGCGGAAGAAAAGTCAGATTAAGCAAACTTGTGCTCGCCCAGCACCTTGGGCACACGATTCTTGGAAAGCTGTACATACATGGGCAATCCGTGCTCGTACGGCACTTGAACTTCTCCCCTGATGAGCGGCGAGGCGTATTTGAAGAACTGGTAGTTCATGCTGACCCTGTCTTCATTGATCCATTCTTCTGGAAGCATCTTGACGCCGTTGGCAACTTCATCAAGCGGGGCAAGGCCTGTTTCGCAGACGTAGGGTTCACTATCCCCACGAAGAAGGGTAACCATTTTGTCAGTTTCACCATTAATCGCGGCATTCACCGCGGCGACTCCAGCCATAAAGGCTTCGTCGTTGTCAACCTGCGAAGAGCAATGAGCCGCCACACGCTGACCCACACCCAATTTGGCAGAACGAGCCTTGATCCCACCCAGATGTTCCTCAACAAGCCGTTGCAGATAGGCCCCACAGCCTCCGAGTTGTTCGTGACCAAACGCATCTGTCGAGCTGCTGGCAGCGGCGATATAGTTTCCGTCAGCGTCCACGAGGCCTTCGCCAACGACAACAAGGCAATACCGGTTCTTACTGAGGACACGCTTCACGTCCTCCAAGTATTGCTCCATGGAAAAGGGTACTTCCGGAAGATATATTAAATGGGGTGGCAGATCTGGATTCTCCTTCCCCTTGGCAAGTGAGGCTCCTGCAGCAATCCATCCAGCATTACGTCCCATTACCTCCAGGATGGAAACAAGGTCATGCTGACCCATTGACTCATGATCAAGCGCCATTTCACTGACGGTGGTGCAAATTTGCTTCACCACGCTGCCATAGCCCGGACAGTGGTCGGTCAGGATAAGGTCATTGTCCACAGTCTTGGGAATACCAATCACGCTCAACTCATGATCTTTTTGTTTCGCCAGCTTGGAAATCTTGTTGGCGGTATCCTGTGAATCGTTGCCGCCGATATAAAAAAAGTACCGGATATCGTGAGCCTGAAAAACCTCCAGCACACGTTCGAAATCCTCATCACGCTTTAAGTTGAAGCGGCAGGTGCCCAAGCAGGAGGCCGGTGTGTGACGCAGTCCTCGAATATTTTGCTGGGATTCCGCAGCAAGATCGATCAACTCTTCCTTGAGGATGCCCTGGATCCCATTAAGGCCTCCGTATATTTCCTCTATGTTTTCGTGGTTTAAAGCTTCGGAAACCACCCCTGCGACGCTTGCGTTGATTACGGCGGTTGGACCTCCGGATTGAGCGACTAGACAATTACCTGTAAGTTCTTCGGACATGGTTAATTTTTTTACAAAGGCAATTACGTGTATCCAGCCTTTAATTTTGTGCAACCACAAAGAAACATCATTCAAAAAAATGAATGGGTGCCATGAAAAAGAGACTGGAAAAACTTTAGAGCACAGGCTCGGGCAGATAGCTCTCCACCCCTGGGAAACGGGCGGTGAACTCCTGCGCCCGGGCATGGAAATCCGTAACTTGTGCTTCCGCATTGCCCAAAAGCACAGACGCATTTTCTACAATGCCCTGCAACGCCTCCCTTGTCAGTCCCAGCCTGTTATCCCTTGAAAGACGATCCAAGAGGTCATTCAATGAAATCCTGCCCTCACGCAAGTCCACGACGGCAGCCACCGAGTGTTCCTTGATGGCCGCATGAGCCTCCTCCCTGCCCACACCCGCCTTGACTGCCTCCATCAGGAAGGTGGTGGTACAAAGAAAGGGGGCATATCGCTGGTTTTCCGCCTCAATCATCGCAGGAAAAACCTGCATCTGGCCCAAGACAACAAGAAAGGTTTCAAATAATCCATCGGCTGCAAAAAAGCTGTCTGGAAGCAAAACCCTGCGCACAACGGAGCAGGAAACGTCACCCTCGTTCCACTGGTCGCCGGCAAGGGATGATGCCATGGTGACGTGCCCCCGCAGAATAACCTGAAATCCATTGATGCGCTCACAGCTGCGGCTGTTCATCTTGTGCGGCATCGCCGAGGAACCCACCTGGCCCTTGGCAAACCCTTCGGAAGCCTGTTCATGCCCGGCCATCAAACGAAGTGTCCGTGCAAAACTTGATGGTCCCCCTGTCACCTCAAACAATGCGGAGACCACCTCAAAATCGAGACTGCGGGGATACACCTGCCCCACGGAACCAAGGTTGTTGGGTAGTCCAAGGTATTCACACATCCGTTGATTGAAGGCTTCAAGCTTTGTCGAATCACCCTCCAAAAGCGTTTTAAGATCAAGCTGGGTGCCTACTGCACCCTTGAGCCCCCGGATCGGGTAGGTCGAGATCAGCCTCTCAAGCACTTGACAACCTCTCAACAACTCCTCCCCAAACATGGCCATCCGCTTTCCGAAGGAGGTGAACTGAGCCGCCACATTATGGGTGCGACCAGCCAAAACAAGAGACCTGTGCTCCAGTGCCTTGTCCGCCAGTGAACCCAGGGCGGCAACCGCCTTTTTCAGTATAACCTGCAAAGACTGAAAAACCTGCAGTTGCTCCACATTCTCCGTGAGGTCTCGGCTGGTCATGCCCTTGTGGACTTGCTCATGCCCTGCAAGGAAATTGAATTCCTCAATCCGGGCCTTGACATCGTGACGCGTCACCCGCTCCCGGGCAAGAATGGAGTCAAGATCCACTTGATTCCGCACTCTTTCGTAGGCATCGATGGCATCCGCAGGGACTTCAAGACCAAGCGCTTGCTGCGCCTTGAGAACCGCGATCCAAAGATCACGCTCCAACTTGACCTTGCCCTCCGCCGACCAAATTTCACAAAGGTTGCTGGAGGCATAACGTTCAGCCAATACATTTTGGACGGGGGCTTTTTGAATATTCATTTGAGAAAGGATCGCCTTAACCCTGCGCAAGGCACTGAATGGCAAGAGACCGCATGACTTCATGCTGCTCCCGGGAACGACTCACCAGTTTGCGAAAGGCATCAACGAAAGCCAGTTGGAAATCCAGCATTTTGCGAAGTTTCCATTGTCGGGCCTGTTCGCTGAGTTTTCCAAGATACCATGGGTTTTGAGTAAACACGTTAAGGGGGCTTTTCGCTTTAACACCCCCAAAAGACTTGTGGTATTTTTCCCCGGCCTTGGCAAGGGACGCCTTGTCCACACCCCTGGGGGAGATTCTCAGTTCACCTTCATCCATCAGGGTCCGCAGTTGGATCAACAACCGATTGCGGCTCTGCAAACTCGCAAGGAGTGGACGGGCCTCCTTGTTCGTGAAAAAATAATTTTTCAGCGCTTTTAGTGTTCCCTGGAGGTCTCCCGTGAAAAAAATTTCTGTGGTTTCAAAGAAATCTCCATCCGTGGAATCAGGAACCATGGTCTTTACATCTTCAACCTGAATTTCCCCGGCACCGTTTCCGGTGGCATAAGTGGCCAGCTTTTGAACCTCTGTAATTGCCATTCTCGCGTTGCCATTGACTTTCAGGTTCAAGAGCTCGAGGGCGTCACCTGAAATTTGCAGGTCATGGGCTTGCAACTCCTTCCGGATGTAACGGGCCAAATCATGTGAATTCCCTTTTTTTATAAATTGAAAGTCGCTGTTCTTCTCTGCCCACTTGTAAAAGGACCGCCGCCTGTCCACCGGGCAGGCTGTAACCAGGACATTAACAGAATCCGGGTTTATCGTCTCCAGGGAGGTTTTCAGTCGCTTCAGCTCCGCGAGTGTGCCCTCGGCGCTTCCGACCTTTGAATCAGCGAGAAAGTTCACGTCCCGGAGCCAGACTGCTTTATTCTCGCCAAAAAGTGACAGCGTCTGGAACGCTGCAATGAATCGGTCCGTCGCCTGTACCACATCTTCCACCCTGCTCACATGTCCATTGATGATCTCCTTGGACAAGTCGCCGGAAAGGTCGACGGACATTTGATCAAAAACCTTTCCGCCAGAAGCAGAGACAAGATACTCATCCTCCCCGCAGATGAAAGTAAAAGGCTTGCTCAACGCAGGGCTCCCGCTTGGTACATCATCCGTCAAATACCCGCACCAAGGAAATACTCCAAATTCGAGAATGCATCATGCATCTGGTATTTCGTCAGCTTGCGTCGCAGCCAATCGATGGCCGTGTTCACCCCACGTGCCTTCACCATGAAGCGGTTGCCGGGCAACGTGACACGGTGGGACCATGCACCCGAAGGCGTATGCAGCCCAAAAAATATTGTGCCAATGGGATTCTCCTCCGTTCCACCTGTTGGACCCGCGAAACCGGTCGCGCTCAACCCGTAATCCGAGGAATATTTCTCCGCAACCCCGGTTGCCATCGCCACCGCCGTCTCGGCGCTGACGATGCCATGCTGCTGCAGAATGATTTCCGGAATGGCAAGATGTTCGATCTTGGCCTCTTCACTGTAACAGACCACGCTGCCAGTAAAGGTTTGTGATGCGCCGGGAATATCCGTGAACGCATTGGATAAAAGGCCACCGGTGCAGGATTCAGCCACGGCAAGCGTTTGATCATGGGCCCGCAGGTAGGAGAGTGCGATCTCAGCAAGGGAATCATGGCCAAAACAGACAAAGTCCTCGCCCAGGATTTCCATGCACTGCTCACCCGTCTCGCGCAGGCCCGCAAGCGAGCCGTTGCCATTGACCAGGGAAAGCCGGACATCCACCAGCCCCTGGTGTGCACAGTAGCCCACACTCATTTCAGGATGTTTGTTAAGAACAGCAAACAACTTGTTTTCGAGGGCAGACTCCCCTATCCCAAAAGACCGAAGCTGAAGATATTGTTCCTCACTTGCAGAAAGGTCCTCTTCTTCAAGACGGGGTAGAACCCGCTCCTCAAACATCCTGTGTAACTCGTGCCCCGGACCGGGCAACATCACCAGAATTTTTTCATCCTTCTTCAGAAAAATCCCGGGTGCAGTGCCAAGAGGATTGGGCAGCACCTCCGCACCCTCGGGCACATAGCACTGTTTCAGGTTGTTGGCAGTCAAAGGTCGCCCGATTCGGTCAAACCATTCCTGCAGGGAATCGCGAATTGATTCCACAAACTCGAGCTTTAAACCCAAAACCTCGGAAATAACCTCCCGGGTTAAATCATCCGAGGTAGGTCCCAATCCTCCTGTTGTAATAACCAAATCAGCATCCGACCAGGCGCTCTGCATGTGTTCCCGTATCTCATTGGGATCATCCTGAATCACCAGGTTTCGGCGAATTCGAAGACCGTGCCGACTCAATTGCTCACCAAGGTATGAAAGGTGACCGTTGTCACGGAGACCGAGGAGAAGTTCGTCACCGAGGTTGATGACGTCGACTTTGGCACCATTTTTCATTGGTGTATTCCAGAATTGGACAAGCTGGGAGGTAAAATTTAAAAAGAAAGTAGCACACAATGGCGGTACCACAAATTGATTTAAAGGAAAAAGTCAGGGGACTTCCTCATGGTCCGGGAGTCTACCTTATGAAGGACAGGTTTGGACAAATTCTCTACGTCGGCAAGGCGAAGGACTTGAAGAAGAGAGTCTCGACCTACTTTCAGGCATCCCGAAAGTTCTCCATGGAGCAGCCAAAGATAGCCGCCATGCTCAGCCTGGTCTGCGACTTTGAAATCCTGGAGGTTCGCTCCGAGGCCGAGGCCCTGCTTCTTGAAGGAAGGCTTATCAAACAGAACAAACCCCGCTACAACACCGATTTCACAGATGACAAAAGATTCCTGCTCGTCCGGGTTGATGTTCAAAGTCCAATCCCCAGGTTTCGCCTCGTACGCACGAAAAAAGACCAGCAGTCCAGGTACTTCGGTCCATTTGCGTATGCCAATCTATTACGCACCACTCTTTCTGAGATGCAGAAGCGGTTCGGTATCCTGCAGGGCAACACCAACCCATCCACAGTGAAAGACGGCAGGTTCCGCCTGTACCAGGATGCACGGGCCGAAATTTACGGACACCCCAATGAAATGACCCTGGATGAATATCGTGGTCGTGTGGAACAAGCATGCCAGTTTCTTCAAGGCAAATCAAGGGAATGGCTCAAGGAGCTTGAAATTGAAATGGAGGAATCGGCACAAAATCTTGATTTTGAAAAGGCCGCTGAACTTCGGGACCTGTGCCAGGCCCTGCGCAGGACCATATCTCCAACACGCAAATTCAAACACGTCCCCAACCCCAAGGACGACTTGGTTGAGAACCTTGCCGGGCTTCGACAGGTGCTTGATTTGCCAGGAATTCCCAGGCACATGGAATGTTTCGATATCTCCCACATCTCCGGGTCCTTCGTTGTCGCATCCATGGTGCATTTCCGGGATGGGGCCCCCGACAAAAACCAATACCGCCGTTACAAAATAAAAAGTTTCATCGGCAACGATGATTACAAGGCCATGTGTGAAGTGGTGGGTCGACGTTACCTGCGCCTTCACAATGAGAAAAAACCTTTTCCAGACCTTGTCGTAATTGACGGAGGCATAGGTCAGGTCAACGCCGCACTGGAGGCATTCAATAAACTGCGCCTGCCAAGGCCGCGGCTCGTGGGGTTGGCGAAAAAACAGGAGGCCATCGTCTTTCCAGGAAATCGACCCGACTTGCTTCTGCCCCGGCGGGACCCGTCCCTGAAACTTCTTCAGAGGCTTCGGGATGAAGCCCATCGTTTTGCCAAGGATTTCAATGTCAGCATTCGCCGAAAACGCATTCGAGACTCCGTGCTCGACGATCTTCCTGGAGTGGGCCCGGTTCGCCGACAGAGACTCCTCCTTCATTTCAAGTCTCTGGCCAAACTGCGCAAGGCGACCGAGGAGAATCTCCGTCAAGTCGAGGGCATCGGGCCATCTCTCGCCAAGGAGTTGTTGGAGTTTTTGCGCAATATTTAGGGGCAAAGCCCTCTCTTTCGCTCCCCACACCAAATCCTGAAGTTCAGGCTGGATGAATCATGCTTGAACAGCTTGGGATTTCTGTAGGTTCATAAAATATTTATATTACACGTTAGTAGATACGCTAATATAGGTATTTTACGTTATATTTTTATTGCACGTTTACATTAGTTAGTTTCGGGTAGGCGTGTAACTTCTAATTATGTACACATGGCAGTAAAATCTCACCCAAACAGACCAACCAACACAGAGATCGTCACCGAGCTGGATCTAAACACAATTCATGCTCTGAAAGTCAAACAGCAGAGCATCTATGAACAGATCCTGGTGTTATCCCGATCCAACAGAGGCGGCGATCATGCGGAACTCAGGGAGCAAGAAATTGAACGGCCCGAGGTGAAGGATAAAGTTCGCAAATTGTTTAACCAAATGAAGTCTATATCTACTTAGAAACAGATATAATTTAAAATATTGTTTTATTAAAATAAAACAGCACCTGTGCCTGAAGACAGGCTGGACAACAAAAAAACAGCCTGGCAACCAGTACACGCGGACAAGGCGCAGGCAGGTGCTTCTGCTGCCTGGCCTGGTTATGGGCGCGGGGGGATACGTCTTTCCTTGACCAACGAGCTTAACTGCAGCGAAAAGCCTTCCATTTGCCTTATGGAAACATGCCCAAAAGCAATTGGGCTGCAATTAATACTGCTGCGGCTCCACGTCGCCTTGAATCCACACAGGAACGCAATTCAGTCCTGGGTTAATGCGAGAAGAGTTAATCTATTGCAACTGTCAGCCGCAGAAAACGAATCTTGGTCTCAGAGACAGAACGCTTGTCACGTAGAGTCAAAGTCTCTGTCCCATCGGTATTAAAGATCGGGCCAGCTAGGATTTCAAGATGCGGCGAGGCGTCTTCCCAATCTTTCAGGTCTGGAGAACTCTGAATGGAAAAGGCCAGCCCAGGAACCCCTGCACGACGGGTGTAGGTAAAAGTGAAATAAGACAGGGAATCCTCCTGTAACCCTGTGGCTATGGCCGGAACAGATGAAGCATTTGCAGGATTGGAAGCAAGGGCATATTCCAAGGCATTGGATACGCCATCACCGTCAATGTCTGCGAGGGCCGACGGTATGGTATCACCGAAATACTCCAACTCCCACGCATCGGGAAGACCATCGTCATCATTGTCTGCAACAGGAACCCCATGTGAGCCGGGTGTCGATTCGTCCACATTCCAACTTTCTGGTTCATGCCCGTATCCCCCGGGAGCCAGACGATTCAGGGATTTCCCTGTGCCCAAAGCAGTCGGCCAGTCCCCCCCCACATAAAAGCGCACTTCATCATGTAGTGGATGGGGCACAAACTGCAGATCTTGGGGGGGAGGATTGTCTGCCATTTGCAGGGTGATTCTCTCCCCAAAATCAGACAGGCTCCCTGAGTAACCTCCGATAAAACGCCCATCCACCTTAATTCCATAAGTTGCCTCAAAGAGGAGAGCCTTTTCAATCCCAACAGGACTTCCCGGGTCAAAACTGAGAATAACAAGCGTCCCGCTAGCCGCCAGCCTGGACCCGGCAGGAAAATCAAAATCCACTCCACCTCGAATTCTCCAATTGGTAAGATCCACCGTTTTCGTTCCTGAATTGTGCACTTCAAGAAATTCCAGATCGTTGGTGTCCTGGCCTGTAGCCACATCCGGATTGTATAGAATTTCGCTTATGACAAGCGGCCCAAATCTTGGTCCACTGTTTTTGGCCCCAAGGGTAATCGTTGTGTTTGGAAAGAGGTTTCCATTCGTGGAGCCATCGGGAACAAGTCCGAAGGAGATTCCATTAAGCGCAGCACCAAACTCCACCTTGTCGACAAAAACTGTGGGTTGAGAATTTCCAATGGAGCCTGCCAGCAGGTGGATTTCGTCGCCTTTGGCACTACTGAAGGAGAAATGATTCTGGGCCGGGGTTTCAGGCGTGGGATTGAAGTCCTTTTCATCAAGGACAAGATAGGCTCCAGGAGCAAGGGTCATTCCTGTAGGAATTTGGTACTTTGTGTAATTGCTGTCGGAGTCACTGAGCCACCAACCAGAGAGATTGTCCCCATCTGCCGTGGGATTATGGAGTTCGACCGAGTCAACCAGAGGCAGGTCGGTGTGGGAGAGCACTTCATTGATAAGTATGCCCGGAGCTGGAGAGGCAGGCTTCACTCCTGGTGAACCAAGGAATGCAATGCTGGAACGCCAGTTGGAGGAGTCGCTGACCGGCTTAACGGGGTCAATGAGTTCAAGGACACTCCCCTTCCCGTCGGCACGGCCAGGCCAGGAACCACTGGTGTCATACTGGAAATCAAGCAGGGTCGAGCCATCTGCGGCAAGAAGTCGCACGGACTCGCCGGAGTTGCTCAACTTGCCACTGTAGTTGCCGAAGATGGGCAGGCCCGTGCCGTAACGGATCTCAAAGGCGTCCCGGTTTCGGACAAGCAGCATCGGGGCGCCTGGCTGCAGTATCTGCTGGGTAAAGACAAATTCCTCGAAGGGGTTGCCGGACTCAAAATGAATACCCTCAAGCTGGATTACCGTGTTTCCAGTGTTCATCAACTCGATAAACTCGAAATCTTCGGCAACAAGGTTTGGATTGGCGACCAATTCGCTAAAAAGCGGCTTGAAGGGGGTGTAGTTTATGGCAGTGATGGCCAGGTTCGCTGCGGCCTCAATAATGGTTGTGCGCAGGAAGGTTGCTTCCGTGAGTGCGCTCCACTTTCCGTTCATCAAGGTGCGGGCCTTTACAACAACAAGGTTTCCCAAAAGGGGAAACGGGGCCGTGTAGACCGATGCAGCAGGATTAAGTTGATCTCCACGCAGGCGGGGATCACTGCCATCCAGGGTGTAGCGAATGGAGCCGCTGTTCCCGGGCGTGTTCATGGCGAGCAGAAAGTCAGTCTCAATTTTTCCTCCATGCTGTGCAAGGACGGGGGCCTCAACATTTGGATAAAGCCCAACGTTGCGGAATCGCTGAATGACAATTGGGTGAATCTGGTCCCAGTAACCTCCCGGGGCCTGCATGAATGCCATTTCCTTGAGCCAATCGTCCTCACGCGTATAGGGCGGATTGCGCCGGGCGTCCCCCCATCGGGCGGACTCGGCAACAATCGCCTTGTCCAGTATAATCTGAAGGCGTGCCCATCTGGAGCGGTTGTTTTCCGGCGTAAGAAGACCATCATTGAACATATGCCGGTGAACACGGTCTATGAAGGCCCACTTGTAGGTCTCGTTCACCATCAGCTTGCCGTAGACATAGGAAGGTCCGTGGCGAGAGATTGGATCTTCAAAGCGATTCGGAACGCGGGTATGGGTACGGACAAGGGAGTCATTGGAAATTTCCTGATCCCAGGTGACAAAATGGAATCCGGTACTATGCGATCCTTTGCGCCGGGCGGCCCAGTAATTATGGTCCGGCCAATCCTCTGCCCCGGCGTGTATATGCTGGATCATATAGTCAATCAGGTTATCCACATTAAGGAAGTCCTCAATGTCCGGGTTCTCCGTGCCATCTGGATTGCGGCCCTGAAGTTTTTGGAAGTTGGTCTCGTTTGTCATGTCACCGTTGACAAGGGAGATCATTTGGTTCCATGCAGCCTTGTCCCCAGCCTCCAGCTCCGCAAAGTCCTTGATCACATCCCACTCCTCCTTTCCTCCCCCAAAATAGGAGGCATTGGAATGCTGGCTCGGACGCTCGGCCACATTGTAGACACCCCAGTAGAGGCCGTTGAGGTAAAGGTGCATGTAGCGCCCATGGGGAGCGTATTCACCCATTTCATTTTGAAGGTTGCGCATATACTGGTCGCGCATGTAGGTGCCATGGTCAGGATGCCACCGCTGAACCCCGAGGACATGGTTGCCGGCACGTACGGGCCAAGAATCGGTGCTGCAGGGGCGAAGGAGAACCTGATCGAAGCTGTCCCGTTTGGAGTCCTCAAACAACTGGTACCGAAGCTTGGTTGGCCCATATTTCGCCTTAAACTCCACACGGATCGGGTTCTTTGGTGTAAAGCCGTGGTTACGGCTTGAGTTTCCGTGCATCTGGGCTCCGGCGTCTGCCTGAAATCCTTTTCTGCCATCGGGGTAAAGGATTTCGAAGGATATGGGCCTCTCCCAATCCGGACCACGCGAGGATGACTTGGTATAAATGCCATTGTCGCCAAAAAAATCAGGCATCGGGGCAGTCAGGCTAATCGAGGGCAACGCATAAAGCGCGGTTTTCACGTCGTAACCTGGTTGGGGGTTGTCAACAACCCTGGAATCCATCGCAAAATCTGACCACCCCTCAATGGCTGGTTGAGGGGTGGACTGCTTTAGCACCTTTTGTGGAAAAATAAAGGTGCGTGTTCGGGTGGGGGAAGGTTGCCAATTTAACTTGAAGGCGGCAGCCCGAAGATTCGTGGTGTCATCAAGAGTCACCTTTGCCGAAGTTGGCAACATGTCGCCTGATGGGGCAATCGTCGTTCCGTTGACCAGGGTCGGGATACTTCCATCTGTAGAAAAAACAATGGTGGAACCCGGGGTGGTGCAACTCAGTTGAACTTCGATGGGTTCCTCAAAAAGACCGGCCTCACGCCCAAATTTTACATCCGCAACAAACCCAACAACGCCCTGCCCATTTACCTGTTCCGGCGTGGGCTTGAACATGTACCGGTCAAATGACTTGGAAAATTGTTCCAGTTCAGCCGAGAAGAACATGTTCGGGCTTTCCGGGGAATCGTTGACCATCTGTACTGCGAGGATATTCGAGCCTTCACGAAGAAGCGATTTCATGGCGGAAAGATCAAACGTCACGGGCGTTACGGCCTTGCTGTTCTCACGATCAACAAGGGCTTTTGAATTCCATGAAAAACCTGCGACCGCATTGTCCCGGGCAATCTCGCTCCCGTTCAACCATGCAACGAAACCGTCTTCATACCTTGCATTGAGGCGAAGGACATCCGCCTCCAGGGGGAAGCCAAGATCAAAAGGAAAACGCAAATAGACAGAGGTGCCCTTACGGAATACCTGATCATGGATTGGGGTGTTGATAAATCTGGCAAATCCCGACGAGGTGCCTGGTTGAGCCTGCCCGTTGGCCAGCGCCATGATCTGCTCTTCGTTCAACTCATCGCTCCAGATTGCCAATTCATCCAGCCAGCCGGTGAAGTACTTGTTCCCGGCATCATTGGAGAAACCCAGGTTGACTTTTTTCTGCCAGTGAAAGTCGGAGGCTGACTTGATTCCGGAGGCAATGAGAACACCGTCTACATATAGTTTCTGGCCACCGGTTTTCGCGCCAAAGACATGGGTCAGGTGATGCCACTTGCCATCACTAAATCCATCCTTGGACCCAATCAGGTTTTCCGTTTGCCAAATACGTGTCCTGGGTATGCCGTTCTGCAGAAAAATATGCCGGTCATGGCCGCCGTTGCCTAGATCTGAATCCACCACACAGAACAAGCCGGCTGTTTGAGTGGTTGTCTTGAACCAGAAGGCATGTGTGCTGCCACTCTCGGCCAAATCGATCACGATGCTTACATATTGGCTGCCTGAGAACTTCAGGGCCTGCCCCATTCCGATGAGTGGTGGAAACTCGTCACTGAAAGTGGCGCCATTGTTTGAAGTGGGATGGTGAAACGTCGAACGATCCTCCACATCACCATCGAATGTCCAGTATCCGTAAGGTTGAGGCAACTCCACAGTTTGTTCGGACTCAAGGTCAAAGCCTAGACCCTGAAGTCCGCGCACCCAACCGGATGCCTCGGAATCGTCAAATGGTTCGTTGTCCGCCTTGCCAGTCCAAGTCTGCTGCAGGACACCGGAATCGGGCACGAGGTATCGCACCTCGCCATCCATGGCAACAAGTGAATCTCCCCTGGCAGGCTGGGCGACTCCAAACGATACATCCGCATACTGCCTCGGATATGCCGGGTGGAATTCAGAGATCGGCTTGCCTCCCTTGGTTAGTGCCAGATACTCACCGGCATTCTGCAGCCGGAAGTTTGTGTGGTAATATCCACCGGCATCCTGTGATCCCTTGCCCGACGCGAAGACGAGGAAGTGACCGGAAGGAGCAAGCTGCACATCTGGCAGTCGCC
>CAJWSN010000002.1 GCA_913046175.1 uncultured Opitutia bacterium | reverse complement strand
TCGCTCACGGGTATCATCAAAGCCATCAAACTCTTTCTGGATAATCAGCAGCTCTTCACCCAGCGCATCGGGCTGGTGGGCCAGCCACTCTTGCAAGTGCTTGCGCTCGGTAAAACCCAGTTCGCTGAAGGTCTTGATTTTTACCGGGTTGATGCGATTGGTTTGATGATTGACGGTAAACATTGCCCTATGCCTCCACTGCGTCCTGCGAGTTACACTCCAAACCCACCATTTCCGGGGTGACTTTAATTTTTCCGGTCACGGCGCTGTTGATCAGGGTAGTTTTGTATTCTTTGAGTTTTTCGATCTGTTCTTTTTGAATTTCAATGGAACGCTCAAAAAAAACCGTTTGATCCTCAATAAAATTCACTATTTTTTCTTGCTCTCTAAAAGGTGGAATGGGCAAGTTAAGGCTTCCCAACTTTTCAGTTGGCAATGTTTTTGTACCATGCCCGGACTCTTCCAAAAGAGTCGACAGCGTTTCATGCAATCCATCTAGCAAGCACATAAGAAAAACAGGAAGCGATCCATCGCTGACAACCAAAGCTTTCATATCTTGGTTTATTGTCAATTTTTTTGTTGCGATAGCGACAGGGATTTTTTTAGCTAGAATCATTCCGCGAACTACTATCAGAATCGCGCCTTCTTCTATCAATTTAACAGACGATTTTTTAACGGCCAATTCTGTGATGGTATCTATGGAGCTAGATATAAATGGCATCTTCATATCTTTTGGAGAAACCCATGATATGTCGCCCCCCCAGTAATCCTTATTATCTTTACTTGGGGTTCCGCCGCCGTAAAATCTCACCATGTATTTAAGTTTTTTGACTTCCCAATGCGCCGGCATCTCCCCAATCCAATCCACGCCGGAATCTTTCATGGGCGCATTGGGGTCAAGCCCCTGGGTGACGGCTTTTTGGATAATGATTTGCTTGCGCTCTTTCAGCAGGGCGATCTGCTGCTCTTTGATGGCAATGGCTTCGTCGATTTGGGTGGTTTTTTTATCGAGGAATTTGGCGATTACCCTTTGCTCTTCAAACAACGGAACTGGAAGATCAAGATCGGCGAAGTCATTAAATCTGAAGTCAGTGGACCTTTCTCTTATTCCTTTTGCCAAAGAGGCCACAAAGCCTGAAAGAGCCATATCTCGCAAAAAGTAGGCATAAAACTCGGGAAGCACCTCTCCTTTATTTCTTGGAACACAAGCAGCATAGACCGGCGTTGATTTTCCATCGGAATCAGATACTCCAATAGCACCCGCAAAGGCGTCCATGGCATGAATAACGAGATCACCTTTCCTGATTCCCTGGTAGCCATGTTCTTTCATCGCATTGGTGAAGCCTTCAGTACGGCGATTCTTCCTCAGCGTTACCACTCCGTCGCGAAAGCATGTGAGAATCTCATCCTCGCTTCGAACAGGTCGCTCAGCTCGACTGAATAGCCACTTCCCTTTTTCGATCCTCCAAGACTCTGGAAATTCTAACACCCATGTCATCTTGGAGTCTTTGTACGCCTCATACTTTGGAAATTCAGCAATACTCAACATCACCATCTACCCCTGCACCTGCTCAACATCCACACCTAGACTTTCCACCCCCAAGATTTGCGCAATCAGTCCCTCGGCCTTCTGCTCCAGGCTGACAATGTCCTGGGCCACCTCTTCCAGTGAGCGCAGCGGCTTGTGGCGGTAGAAATACTTGTTGAAGCTGATTTCATAGCCGATTTTGGTGGAATCCAGGTTGATCCAGGCTTCCTCAACATGGGGTTTTACTTCTTCCAGAAAGTAATCGTGGATGCCTTGCTTCTCACCCTCCTTGAGCAGGGGGATGGATTCGCTGTCGCGCAGGTCGGCGCTGGATTCATAGGGGAGGTATTCGTTGGCCTTGCCGGTGGGGTACAGGCCGTAATCCGGTAGCTGCTCCTGGGTGCAGTCGTAGCGGTGTAGCAGTTCATCCAGCTTGTCATCTTTGAGCTTGATCACTTTCTTGACCACCTTCTCGGCACCTTCGTCGTACCAGCTCACCGCATTGAGGATGGCGTTCTTCTCGGTGGCGGAGAGCTTGATCTTTCTGGCCTTGAGTTCGGCGTCTACTTGCTGCTTGAACTGGTTGAAGTCGCTGAACTCTTCCTCACCGATGGCGGCCATGAGTTCACGGGCGGTGTCGACCAGGGCCTTGAGGCTGTCCCAGCGCTTTACGTCCAGCAGTTTGGTTTTGGCCTTGGTGTTGAGGCTGATGTCGTTATCTTCACACCAGGCCATGACCGGCTTTTCAATGCTTTTCAGGAAGCTCTGCTTGTTATCCTTGCCGTGGCCGGTGTTGTCGTAGACCTTGTCGCCGTGTTCGGCATAAAGATGCTCCATGACGTCGCTGATCTGCTTGTCGAAACGCAGGCCGGCGATGCGTTCTTCGGAGAACTGGGCCTTGCGGCGGTCCGGGCGTTCGATGGTGACCTTGTGGTAGCCGAAGTCTTCATTGCGGAAGACCTGGCTGGCGATGCCGACGGGATCGTTGTTTTCATCCAGCTCCCGCTCAATGGCCGTGCAGTCCAGGTAGGTGCGGGTGATTTCCTCGATATGTTCCGGGGCAAATTCGCAGTTCTTGTTGCCCAGATTCTTGCGCAGCTTGCGGTACAGCAGGCTGGCATCGATAAGCTGCACCTTGCCGCGCCGGTTTTCCGGTTTGTTGTTGTTGAGCACCCAGATATAGGTGGTGATGCCGGTGTTGTAGAACAGGTTGTTGGGCAGCTGGACAATGGCTTCCAGGCAGTCGTTTTCGATCAGGTAGCGGCGGATATTGCTTTCGCCGCCGCCGGCATCGCCGGTGAACAGGCTGGAGCCGTTGTGGACCGAGGCAATACGACTGCCCTTGGAGCCACTGGCCGGGTCTTTCATCTTGCTGGCCATTTCCATGAGAAACAGCAGCTGGCCGTCGCTGGAGCGCGGGGTGGCGTCGCAGTCTTCTTCATTGCCCCAGTAGTCCCGGAGCTTGATCTTGAAGCGCGGGTCGATGACGTCGCTGCCGTCCTTGATGTGCTTCTGCTCCGAGGCCCAGCTTTTGCCGTAGGGCGGGTTGGATAGCATGAAATCGAAACGATCGGAGGCGAATTCATCGGTGGACAGGGTGGAGCCGACCTTGATGTTTTCCGGGTTGTTGCCCTTGATCATCATGTCGGATTTACAGATGGCGTAGGTTTCGTCGTTGATTTCCTTGCCGTAGAGGTAGATATCCCGATTGTCGGACGGATATTTCTCTTCAATGAAGTTCTGGGATTCGGTGAGCATGCCGCCGCTGCCGCAGGCCGGGTCGTACACGGTGAGGGTAAGCGGCAGGTTATCCTTGATGGGGTCGAACACCAGGTGGGTCATCAGCTCGATCACTTCCCGCGGGGTGAAGTGTTCCCCGGCCTCTTCGTTGTTTTCTTCGTTGAATTTGCGGATCAGCTCTTCAAACACATAGCCCATGCCCAGGTTGGAGAGGCCGGGGAGCTTGTAGCCGTCCGGGTCCACGGCGTCGTTGTGCGTGAGGTTGATTTTGGGCGAGACGAATTTTTCCACCACATCCAGCAGCACGTCCTTGTGGGCCATGTGCTGGATTTTGCTCTTCAGCTCAAAGCGCTCGATGATTTCCTGGACGTTGGGGCTGAAGCCCTTGAGGTATTCCTCGAAATTGGCCAGCAGGATCTGCCGGTTGTTGGTGGCGGTGTTGTACAGGCTGGTGAGCGTCCACTTGGAGACGTTGTAGAACACATAGCCGGAGGCAGCCTTGAGCGGTGCCGGGTCCAACTCGGTGGCGTCCATTTCCTCTTTCTGGAAGCGCACCTCTTCCAGCACCGCCTCCTTGGTGGGCATGAGCAGGGTATCGAGACGTCGTAGCACCACCATGGGCAGGATGACATCGCGGTATTTGCCCCGCACATAGACATCGCGCAGGCAGTCGTCGGCGATGTTCCAGATAAAGGAAACCAGTTTGTTGTGTACGCTGTGATCCATTGGGGTTCGGTCTCTTTGTCTGTGTGTTGTCTGCTTCCCGGCTTGGAGGCCGTGATCAAACCGGCTGCCGGGCAGGCGGCCCGGTGCGGGCAAGTCAGAGCTTCTGGTAATAGTGTTTGATTTTCTCTGCCATGGCTTCACGGCGCCGGGAGAGGAAATCTTCGTAGTGGTCGATATGGTACAGGTTCTGATCCTGTGGCAAGGCATTGGCTTGAAAATTGGCGGCCAGCTCGCCGGGGTCGGTGATAACTCCGTAGATTGGCTGACCGGTTTGGCACTGCTGGAAGATGGCAAGCTGGAAAAGTTCGAGGTCGAGAAGACGGACCAGGAACAAATGGTTCATGCCATTTTCAAGGGTAAGATTCAAAACCTCGAGCCCGGCATAAAGGCCGCCTTCGTCGATATAGGGCAACCCAAGAACGCTTTCCTGCACTATTGGGACATCGTACCCCAGGGGTTTGACGAAGATATTGAAGAAATTGAGGAAAACCAATCCAAGAAGAAACGCTCCAAGCGCAAGGAAAGGGTTCCCACCCCCACCCACGAGGAAATTCAAGATAAACACCCGATTGGCTCTGATATTGTCGTCCAGATCACAAAGGGTCAGATTGGCACAAAAGGCCCACGCACCACTACAAACATTGCTCTGCCTGGCCGCTTTTTGGTCTTGATGCCCTATTCCGATAAAAGTGGCATCTCCAAAAAAATTGAGGACATTGAGGAACGTAAGCGCCTAAAGCAGATTCTGGCCAAGCTTAGTATCCCAAGAGGCATGGGCGTCGTTCTACGAACAGCAGGGGAAGGCAAAAAAGCCCGTTACTTTGTACGGGACCTGGAATTGCTCGAACAAATATGGGAAGACGTCGCGAGGCGCATTGAGGAGGTCAAGGATTTCGGCCTCGTGTATCGTGAGCCGGATTTGATTGGGCGAACAGTTCGGGAGTTCTTAACGGATGACATTGACCGCGTTCTTATCGACAACGAAAAGGACCATAAAAGGATACTAACTGAAGTCGCAAAAATTTCCCGATCTTCCAAGAGCAAGGTTGCTCTCTTTGAGGATGACATTCCAATTTTTGAGCGTTTCAACATTGAACGTCAAATAGAGGAAACCTTTGCCCGTTGCGTTCCACTACCTTCCGGCGGGGAAATCGTGATTGAGGAAACAGAAGCCCTGACTGCTATTGATGTAAATACAGGTGGCCACCGGGTTAATGACCAATCCGGAAAAAACTTTATTTTACAGGTAAACCTTGAGGCGGCCAGGGAGGCGGCGCGCCAAGTCTCCCTGCGGAATATCGGCGGCCTGATCATTATCGACTTCATCGATATGAAACGACGGAGTGACCGCAACGCCGTCTACAACCAGATGCGCCG
Organism: uncultured Opitutia bacterium; assembly: GCA_913046175.1. GTDB lineage: Bacteria > Verrucomicrobiota > Verrucomicrobiia > Opitutales > JABJCN01 > JABJCN01. The sequence continues at coordinate 25,286 of CAJWSN010000002.1, read as the reverse complement.
GGAAATGGAAAACGATCGGGCAAGAAGCCATATCCTGCGCATTTCACAGCTTGGCATCCTGCAAATGACCCGACAGAGGCACCAGGAAAGCAACTACCGCACAATGTTTGACAACTGCCCCAATTGCCGAGGACGGGGAATCGTAAAATCCGCCCGGACGGTCAGTGTGGAAATTCAGCGACGCCTAACAGCAATTGTACGGCGTGTTCGCAGCCGCCTTCAAAGTAGTGAGGAACTTCATTTACGAGTCATGCTGCACCCAAAAAATCTGGAACGACTTCGTACAGAGGATGAAAAAAGGCTTGTAGGAATTGAGCAGAGTCACGGAGTGAAGCTTTCTTTTCTTGCTGATCCAAATTTTCATCCTGAGAATTTCAAAATTATCAACGTCCAGTCGGGCGAAGAGATTCATTAAAAGGCAGGCGATGCAACGGTGAAAGTCCTGGTTGCATTTGATAAGTTTAAGGACTGTCTCACCGCCAAGGAAGCCTGTTCTGCGGCAACTGAGGTAATACAGAGACTCCGCCCGGACTGGGAACTGGAAGCATGTCCACTGACGGATGGAGGCGAGGGTTTTTGTGAAATCCTGACATCAGCGGCGGGTGGTGTATTCCGCCATGTCAGGGTTCTAAATGCAAGGTTTCGCGAAACTCAGGCTTGCTTGGGAATTATCGAGGCAAAAAACCTGTCGGATACAGTCCACAGGCTCCTCCAGACACCAGATAATACAAAGCTTGTGGCGGTCGTGGAAATGGCCCAGGCAAGCGGCCTGCAGCAACTCGCCCTGCCAGAGCGCAATGCATGGGCATGTTCATCGTGCGGAACCGGGCAATTGTTGCGCGAGGCGTGCCAGACCAACGCCGACCTGATCCTGCTGGGCATCGGGGGAAGCGCCACCAATGACCTGGGTCTGGGCGCGCTGGAAGGTTTGGGTGCCGAATTCATCACCCGCAAAGGTGAGTCCCTCTCCAGGATTACCCCTTCACAATTTGATCAACTTGCCCAAATCGACCTGCATAGCAATTTTGTGCCCATGCCGGAAACAAGAATCGCCTGTGATGTGGATAACCCCCTTCTTGGGCCAACTGGAGCCACCGCTAATTACGGCGTCCAAAAAGGTCTGGACGAAACAGAGTTGCCGGCCATGGATGCCTTGATGGAAAAAACGGCCAAACTTTTGTGCCTGGCATCAGGAGCAAAAGAAACCGTTGTGAACCTGCCGGGGGCAGGCGCCGCTGGAGGGATTGGATTGGCGCTTCATCTTTCATTGGGGGCAAGTTTTGTTCCTGGTTTTGCACTGGTTAAAGAGTGGCTTGGGCTGAAAAGAAAAATCCAGGATGCGGACCTGATCCTGACCGGGGAAGGACGTCTGGATGAAAGCTCACTTTGTGGCAAGGGGCCATGGGCCATCGTTGAGGAAGCCGCACACACAGGCAAGAGCGTACAGTTTTATTCAGGCAGCATTGCCAGGTCGGTGCAAAATGTCATGCCCAAGGAGGTGTATGCCTGTTCCATCACTCCGCCTGGGCTGGAACTCAAGGTTGCACTTGTCGAAGGCGCAAACCTCCTGGGCAAGGCCATTTCCAAACACTTGCGATAGTAGTCATGTATATTGTTGGGGGTTGGTTTTTTATTGGCTTGAAACAAGTTGCCAGAACCAAATGGCCAGACGATATGCAGGTGCCTGAAGATCGCTTGGGGGTTCCTGAAAGCGCCGGATGATCAATCGGTTGAAGCAAATTTTGCAAAACAAGGTTGATTTCGCATACGATTCCCTCTGTATGATTATGAAAGGATTGAGACCAGACTGAACAGAGTAACATGCTGCAACCAGATCTTAGGTTGGCGCTTCAGGTGCTTTTCATACTGCTTGCCGGTCCGGCGGGGTTGGGCATGGCTGAAACCAAGGAAGAGAAAAGCATTGGGCAAGAAAGGTTTCTTCTGGGAATTGACCGCCTGGAAGCCCTCCAGTTTAAATATCTGCAGGAAAAACGGGTGGGCCTGCTAACCCACCCAGCAGGCGTCAACAGCCAGGGGAAAAGTACCATCGATGTTCTCCATGGCAGTCAAAAGGTAAATCTGGTTGCCCTGTACGGTCCAGAACATGGAATCTATGGTGACGAGAAAGCCAACGTACCCGTACAGGATCGAATCGATAAGAAAACGAAACTGCGCGTGTATTCACTTTACGGCAAATACCGAAAGCCTACCGCTGAAATGTTGTCCGGTATTGATGTGCTTGTGGTCGACCTGCAGGATGTTGGGGTGCGCTCCTACACATACATAAGCTGTATGCGATATGCGATGGAGGCTTGTTTTGAGAATAATCTGGAAATGGTGGTTCTGGACCGACCCAACCCCCTTGGAGGGCTAAAGGTTGATGGCCCCATGCTCGAGAAAAAATACATGAGCTACGTGGGTGCCTTTCAGGTGCCATATGTACATGGGTTGACCATTGGGGAGCTTGCGCGCATGGCCAAGGAAACTCCCGGTGCTCTCGACATAGAAGAGCGGTTTCGTAGAAAAGGGCGACTGCGGATCGTGCCCATGGCGGGCTGGAAACGAAGCATGCTATGGGACAAAACCAACCTTGACTGGGTTCCCACCTCAACTTACATCCCAGATCTCTCCGCCGCTTTAGGCTATTCCATGACCGGGCTGGGCGCACAAATGGGGGGCTTTAAACACGGTATTGGTACAGATTATCCGTTTCGCTTCCTGACATTTCGCGGAAAATCACTGGAAGAACTGGAAACCGCCATGGCTTCGAGAAAAATCCCGGGCATTTCCTTTGTCAGGAGAAAGGACAGCAAACAAAATGAGGGATTGTACGTTAAGGTTAACAACTGGCAGACATTCCGCCCCACGGAATTAAGCTTCCATATGATGCACCAGACCTGCATCTGGATGGACAATCCATTTGCAGTGGCAGAGCCCGGGAAGGCTTTGCTTTTCAACAAGCATGTCGGTTCTGAGGCTTGGTGGCAATCAATCGCCAGAAAGGGAAGAAATGTAGATTTGAAAAGCTTTTTTAATCTCTGGCGAAGAGAGGCAAAGGAGTTTCAGAAGAAAAGCCGGGCGTTCTGGATTTACAAGAAAATCTAAGACCTATCGACAGTCCCTGCAATGCCCGTAAAGCTCCAGGACATGATCGACCTTTGTAAACCCGTGTCTTGTCGCAATCATGGCAATTTCCTCACTTAAACACACATCTATGCATTCCGTGCGTTCACACTTCCTGCAAATGATGTGATGATGGTGATCCCGCTCGTTTATCAACTCAAAGAGCACTTTTCCGTTTTCCAGCATGCATTTTTGCACGATGCCAGCACTCTGGCACATTTCCATGTTCCTGTAGACTGTGGCAAGATCACAAGGGCTTTTCCGTTCTACCTTGGCACGAATGACCTCGGCTGATAATGGGCGATGCTCGGTAGCCATAACCTGCAGGATCGACTTGCGCGGACTGGTTAGCCGATGCCCCCGGGCCTTCAGGGCGGCCAAGGCAACCTGCAACCTTTCGGTCTTGGAAGTATTCACCGTTAGCTCCTCAGATTCGGGAAGGTGGCAATCCTCCTTCTGCTTCCACGCTGCGAAGCGCATTCTCAAGGCTTTCCATTAACTCCTGTCGCTCCGGCAGGAATAGAAAGCGGTCACGGGCTAAAACATCCTGACATTTACGTAGTAATTGCACATTCTTGCGACGTACCTTTAAAACGTCATGAAGATGTTCGGGCAAAGCATCGTAGTTTCCTTGGGCAAGGTCCTGTTTAAGCAATTCCTCCAAAATCGGCCGATAATCCGGGTGCTTCTCCCTGCCAAAATCCAAAATCTTCCTTTGTTCCACGAGCATGCCGGTCTTCTGGAAATGAGTGGCAAGATGATGGATTTCATCGGGAGGCAACAGGGGCGCCTGCAGAAACTCCTTCATAAAAAAGCGACCCCGCTCCAAGTCTCCACCACCAAAGGCGGCAACAGACAAAAGACCCAAAACCAGTCCCTTTTGGTACCGCACCCTCCATTGGTCCGCATCCTTGAGCAGACTGGCTCCAAACTTACTCGCATTGGGGAAGTCAGCGCCAATCACCATGGCGGACAGGATTGCAATTTGAAATCGGGTGTCCTCCATTCCCGCCTGCCGGGCATGGTCGTGCACACGTTTTGCAAATTCCTGGTTTCCAAAACCAGCCGTCACGGAGGCAATTTTAAGAAGCGCGGGAAGGTCGTACCCAAAATTTTCCAAAATTTCATCAAAATTGCTTTTGGCGCGTTCCGTCATCTTCAGCCCAACTTCGAGTTTCAGCACCTTGAGAGCAACATCCAGGCTCATGGGATTGGTAACCTGGGCAAGGACCGCGTTCCTGCGGGCTTTGTCGAGATCACCTGCCTCTGCGTTGTAATCGCTGATTCGTGTAAAAACCTGTGCCGCTTGGGGAAATTGCCGTGAAGTCCGCTCAAGAATGCCAAGAGCCGCTTGATGCTCACCCTGTTCCCATAGAACCTGGGCAGACAATATATTGCCTTCCGGTACTTCCTGCAGGTTGTACTCTTTGATATGCCACTGTGCCTTTTCAAACTTATGGAGGTTAAAATAGGCTGTGGCTGTGGCAAGAGCCGTGAGCCGACTTACTTTATCCAGTTCAATCTCTTCCTTCAGCAAATCCTCCCCTAGGTCAATGACTCGATCATCATACTCATGATGAAGCAGGTAGCGATAAACTGTGGACATGTATTCGGGGTTGCCCACACCACCATGGGCCACGCCTTGAACCAATATTTCTGCTGCATCATCCTGTTGCTTTAGGCCAAAATCAAAAAACTCGGAGAGAAGACGACGCCCTTCAAGATTTCCCGGGGACCGAGCGACACCGGCACGAAGAAAATCCAAGGCCTCCCGATATTTCTTTTGGCGAAGAAGTTTCTTGGCTTTTGAAATATGGAAGTCACCCAGCTCCTTTCTGTGTGCATCAATACGAAATGGCAATGCCACCATCTTGGCGTATGTGACTTCGTCAAAAAACAAACGGTTCTTGAAGTACATATATAGCGCACCTGCGAAAGTTAGCCAGGCAATTGCCATCAATGTGAAAAGGAAAAGAAAAATCCGTCCCCACCGAAAGTGTATTCGGGGCCGGGATCCCGCGGGGAAAGTTCGCAAGGCAAAACCCAACAGTGCCGGTTCAGCATGGCTCTTAAGCTCCTTCTTCATTTCAATAAATAAATTTCCTTAAGGGAAATGCTTTGCAGGGGTTCTTTTAAAATGGAAGAAACTGTCATTCTCGTAAATAAAAATGTATTGATTAAGAGTGGATATAATCTGTTTTCTTTTTCCAAGCTTGCCTCGCGACCCACAATCGGACATTAACCATGCTTTTATAGGTTGATGGCTTCTACCTCGAAGAGTTTACGCCAAAAGGCGAGTTTAGGCATTAAATGAAGCTCGCAAAAGTCACATTTCCAATCATGGCGGGTTTCCTGTTCATTGCAGGAATCAGGCTTGTTGGCGCACCAATGGTGACTCTGGGCAAACATGCGGCTTTGCATGTTGAGGGTGACTTGGAATTGAAGTCACTATCGAACATCACCATGGCGGTTGACAACAAAAAGGCCCGAAGTGACACCATTATCAGTTTCACTCCTGGACTCCAATTTACACTTTTCGAGCAAAGCCCACATATAAATTTCTCCCTCGCTGCAAGGCGCAGCTTCATCCATTTTTTGGATGAAGATTACTTCAATGAAGAACCTTGGAACATCGCGTTTCAAACGGGATACAATGGCGATCTTTTCAGCTTAAATGCGTTTTACGTAACTCGTGAGACCATGCAGAATATTTCGAGCGAGGTCTACGAGTCGCCTTCCAATGCGCGCCTTGAAGATGATATTGTTCAAAGCACACTGGAAAATTTTGGCCTTAACTTCCATATTGCTTTCAGCCCAAAAACTGGTTTTCGCTCCGGCGTTACATGGACTGGGACAAATTATGCACCCGATAAAAACGGTAACGACAACTTCCGTGACCTGAAGGAAATGGTGATTCCCTTCACCCTGTTCTACAAGGTGACCCCAAAACTGGAATCCTCGCTGGGTTACCGGTTGCGACGCAACGATGTGGAGAAATGGCCAAACGGTGACCTTGGACCAAAATACACAGATCATTACCTTCATGTCAGCCTGTTGGGTCATGTCACGGCGAAGACCGACGTGCAAGTGGTCGTCGGTTATCAAAATCGAAATCTCCGCAAAAATGATCCGCAACACTCCTTTGCAACAGATGTGCACTGGAAATTTATGGCGACAGAAAAGTTGCACCTCAGGGCTGGTTTGTTCAGGGATTTCTCCGTTGGGTCCAAGGAAGGTGCCACCATCGAGATTAGCAGTGCGAATGCCGGGTTTGATCTTCTTTTCAACCGGGCTTTGACCCTAAATACCAAAGGCCAGATCCGACACAGTGAATATTCAACAGGCCGCAAGGACCTGGGGGTCAACGGTGGCGCCACGCTGACCCTCAAACCCAGTAAATCCCACTGGGAGTTCCGCACCGGTTACAGGTATGATTGGAGCGAGTTTAAGATGTCAGGCGACTCCTACGACTACAAGAACCATAATTTTTCCCTCGGCAGTTCCTTCCTTTACTGAACCAAGAAAGAAAAGGAATGGACAGAAAAATCTGTTGATTCATAGGCATGTTGCCTCTAGGTTGACACTTACATGAAGAGGCTAATATGTATCTCCTCGTTCCTGCTGTTGTCCGGTCACGCGTCCGCTCAAAGTGTAGCAACGAACGTAAACACCCAGAATTATGTACTTCGTCCTTCGGACCTCATACAGGTGGATGTTTATCAGGAACAAGACCTCATCCGCCAGACCCGTATTGAAGCGGACGGAATGGTTCACCTAAAGCTAATAAAGCCCTTCCGTATTGCTGGCATGACCATAGCCATGGCGCAAAAGGAGATCGCCTTTCGCTACTACGATGAGGAGTTTCTGGTCCATCCTCGGATTACCGTGGCGGTCCTAGAGTTTTCCCCGCAAAAAGTGAGTGTCCTGGGAGACGTGACCCGTGCGGGTTTTGTATCCATCCCTCCAGATCGAAAACTAACCTTGATCGAGGCAATCAGCAGCGCAGGGGACTTCAACCGGATCGCTGATAAAACCAAGGTTCAGTTAAAGAGGATGGACGCAACAGGAAAGCTTCATGTCAGAGATATCAATGTTGAAAGAATCATGAGCAACCCTGAAACCCGAGACATTGAATTGCAGGATGGAGACATCATTTTCATCCCAGAACTCAGAAGCAAGGTTAACGTGCTTGGCCAAGTCAACCGCCCGGGGTTTGTCCCCGTTCCTGCTGACCGCAAATTAACCCTGGTCGAAGCGATTAGCGGCGCAGGTGGTTTCACCCGACTCGCAAGGACGACCAAGGTGCAACTCAAGCGCAAGGACCAACAAAACCAACAGCAGGTGCAGGAAGTCGATGTCGAGCGCATCATGCGGGATTCCAAGACACGGGATATTCAGCTAAGGGACGGGGATATCATATACGTTCCGGAGCGCCTCACCTAAAGGCCATCTGCGACCAATACGCCCTATGGACTCGGAACCGCCAGAGGATTCCAGTAATTCTTCTTATCGCGGATATCGCTATTATGGTGGTTATGGGTACAATTATGGCGGATATGATGCGGAGCCTCAGGAACATCGGTCGTTAAAAGATTATATCATTATTTTCCGGGAACGCTTTTGGTTGTTCCTCTTCTGTTTTGCCATTATCATCACCGGTGTTCTGCTCTACACCCTGAAAAAACCCAAGGAGTACAAAAGTGTAGCCGAATTGCGCATGGAGCGCTTCGGTAACACTCCCATTGATACCGGCAATGAAAAAAACCAGGACAATATTGGAAGTCATGAAGACTTTAACACTTGGGCGAACATCCTGAAAAGTCCGACCATCACCAGCATGGTGGAAACGCGGCTAAAAGCCAGCGAAGTGGACTACAACAATTTTATGGAGCCATACCAAAAGATGGACAAGAATGGAGGCCGGGACGAGGAGGATCCCATTGTTGCGGGCCCCATCCTCCATGAAAAACGCAGGATTATACCCAAGAGGCTCAGCTTGGTCATCCAGATTGAGTACATCCACCCTAATCCGGAAATTGCCGCGACAGTGGTTAATCATTTTGCCCAGTCCTTCCGCGAATATCAATTGGATCAAAGCCTTAAAAAAGGCATCAGCGATATTTCAAAACTAGGCACGGAAATTCAAGAAAAAGAGAAGGACGTCCTCGTCTTGGAAGCAAAAGCCGTCAACTATAAGACCCAATTCACTAGCTTGGGACTGGACAGTGAAGAGAACATATTCCTGCGGGAGCTTACCGTTTTAAGGGAGCATCTCATTAAAAAGGATGACGTACGCAAGGCCGTTGAATCTCGCTGGCAACAACTCCTTGCCTATGAGGCAGAAGGGCGTTCTCTGCTGGATTTGGGCTTTATATCCAACACCACCCACGTTGCCACACTGGTAGCGAGAAACAGCCTGAAAAAAGAGGAACTGGGATTGCTTGCAGCACGCTACCGAAGCAAACACCCCAAAATGCTTCAGGCCCTGCAGGCACAGGCTCTGGTCAAGAAGGAGTTAGATAATGCCATTTTAATGGCACGCAATAAAGCCGAAGCCGAACACCTCCTGGCAACAGTTCATTATAAGGAAGCTCAACGCGATGTGGCCATCAAGGAGCAGGAATATCTCGCCCTGGAGAAAAACAGGGAGGAATATGGAGGACTAACGCGTAAACTGGAGCAGGCACGCAAATCACTGGAACATCTGCGAATGCTTAAATTCAAGGAGGATGTTCGCACAGACACAAAAAATTCCAGCGTGAACATTTATGTGGACGGGGTCGCTCCCACCAAGCATTTCACGCCCAGTCTGACCCTAAATTTGGCTTTTGGAACGATTGGAGGCGCCGGATTCGGTCTATTCATGGTATTTTTCACCGCCTTCATAGACAACCGGGTGAAGAGCCCGTTTGACATTGAGCAGGTGATCAAGCTTCCATTGGTCGGCGTGATCCCGCAAATCCGCAAACTCGACTCGTTCAAGAAGGCGCGTATCATTGAATCCGCAAAGGATAATCACGTTAAGGAGGCTTTTCGTAGCATTTTTTCCACTTTGGGCGTAAATGACGCAAGCAAGGATGCACAGGTCATTCTTAACACCAGCACCATCCCCGGAGAAGGGAAATCCTTTGTCAGCACAAATCTTGCCTTCACTTACGCGGAAAGCGGAAACCGGGTTCTGCTTCTGGATTGCGACCTGCGACTACCCAATATTGCAAAATCCCTGCAATTGGAGTTAACAACAGGCTTGCTCGACTATGTTCAGGGCACAGCAACCCTGGAGGAAGTCATTGTTCCTGGGGTTTTCACCAATCTGGACATTCTTCCTGCAGGGGGTCGGTCTCGTACGCCCATGACTATTTTCAACAACGAGTATTTCCCGTTTCTCATGAATGAGATTCGACAATATTATGACAAGATCATCATCGACTCCCCTCCCCTTGCTGCAGTCAGTGACGCCCTTAACATCGTCCCCTTTGTGGATGGTATTCTCTTCGTTGTGAAATATAATACAGTCAAGCGGAACACGGCGAGCCTGACCGTGCGAAAACTTGCGGAGGCCGGGAAGCCTATTTTCGGGGTCATCCTCAACAATATGGCGTCTAAATCTGCTGAATATTATTACTCAGAGTACTACACGGGACAATACAAGAAATATTATACATCGCAAGGAGCACCCGAGGTTTCTCTCGGCGAAACCTCGAATAGTCACCCAAAGCCAGCTCGCAAAATGAATCTCGAACAAGGCAGCGAGGCACAGGCCTAAACTAGACGCCTGCTCCACGCCGAAGGCGATCATTAATCGCATCACCAAGGCCACCTGGAGGTGCCTCCTCGACCAGAAGCAAGGCATAACCATCGCCATCCAGCCTTCGCATTAATGCGAAGAGATTGCGCGCCGCAACACAAAGATCACCATCCTCTGTCAGGCAGAAACTTTGCATGTTGGAAGGGATAACTCGATCAGATTGTCGTTTAAATTGAATCATTGCCACTGGCCCTTTTGCATATTCGGGTAAATCCATGATGCCACTGGGCAACAAATGCATGGGGGTGCGGGGACTATAGTGTTGCTTGAGCAACCCCGGGGATGGGACCGCCTCGGACATGCTGGCACACAGCTTGGTCGCCCTTCCCTGCACCAATCGACCAAGCACGGCCTCTAGGCGTTGTTGGTCCACAGGGCCAGGCCGAAGCAAAACCGGGTTCCGTGGATCCTGTAAATCAAGCACGGTGGACTCAATCCCATGAACGCATTCACCCCCGTTCACGATATGTTCAATTTGGCCCCCCAGAGAATCCCGAACATGTTCGGCACAAGTTGGGCTGAGATATCCAAACGGGTTGGCACTGGGAGCTGCCAGAAAAAGTTTACTTCGTTGCAGAACCCGACGAATAAATGAATGAGCCGGCATGCGAATCGCCACCGAGGATAAACCTGCTGTCACCAAGTCGGGTACGATCTCCTTCTTTTTCAGCACCACGGTTAAGGGCCCAGGCCAGAAACTCTCTGCCAGTTGCTCGAGCACGGCGGGAACACAGGCAATCTCCTCCACTTGTTCATAATCAGCCAGATGGACAATCAGTGGATCAATGAAGGGCCGTGATTTGACCTCGAAAACCCTGCGGACCGACTCCTCCCGCAAGGCATTGCCCGCAAGGCCGTACACCGTCTCGGTCGGCAAGGCAACAAGTTCCCCGGCACACAGAAGCGACACTACAATGTCCAGGTCTTGCTCCCCAGCTTTAAGAAACCGGGCCATCTTCTGTCGCCGGTCCCGCCCCGACAATCGGGGCCGGGCCGTGTTATTTCATTAACAGCAGTTGGCGGGCTCGCTTGATCTGCCGAGCGACGTGTCGCTGCTGCTTCGGGGTTAAACCAGTTATGCGCCGGGGTTGAATCTTTCCGGATTCGGTAACAAATCTTTGTAGAAGTTCAACATCCATGAATGTTAGGTCCAGGGGTGTGCGACTTCTTTTTTCTGTTGCAGTATTTTCTGACATGAGCCGGAGAAGCATAGGGTTTCACCATTTTTTTCAAGTCTATTCTGGTAAAACCTGTTACATGTAAAAGTAAGGCTCGTACAAGTTTGCATTAATGATAAAGTATATTCCGTCGATTATTCAACATTTAGCCTTATGAAATTGGTATTGCAGTTAATCCAGGTATCGGCGGTTTTGGCCTTGGTCGCGTTAGTGACCTATTTTGCCAAGGTCAGGGAGGTGTATGAGGGCAGGGTTGTGTATGAGGAAAAGGGCCTGGGTGATGTAACAGTGCGCCTTTACAACCTTGAAGACATCGAAAAGTGGTTGGCCAACGATTTCGTTGCCGGTTGGTTGCACTGGAAAAATCACGACCAGGAACTAGAGGACTTGGTGGAGTTGTGTAATCTCTGCAATACACTCCTCGCCAACAAGAAAGCTGAGGGCAACAGCGCCACCTACGCCGCACATCAAAAGAGAAATGATGAATTGGAGAACTACAGGAAACTGTTTGTAGGTATAGAACCTGTCACTTTTCCAAAGGACCTTTTCCGGAATATTCGCCGGGAAATTCCCAACGATTTGTACATCCCCGCAAAGTCACTTTTCGTCGGTGAAAAGAAACACATCAATAAGAAACTCAAGGGTGAGTTCCTTGAAGTTCTTCACGAACGCCTTGAGAACTTCCACACACAGAAGCAACACGACACCCCTTCGGGGCAAGACCAAAAGGAAGGAGGCCAGAGACCAGAAACCGAGGTTGATGCCCCCAAGGTGGAGGAATTAATCAACACCCTGGAAAAAGACTTCTCCAGAATTTTCCAGGAATATGATTACATCATTGGGCACAAGACAGTGTTGTTCAAATCCATCCGTGAGAGCTTCTCTGCGAAACCAGCGGGGGATTTCCTCCACGCTATCGAAAGTAGCTTCGATAAAATAGCTGTGCTTAAGAAGGAGGTGTTCTTCAAGATTCTTGAGGCGCGCTTCATTGAAATCAGCCAACACAACATCAACCAGATTCAAAACAAATTCAAAAACGAGGACTGGGACCAACATCTCGACTATGTACCCCACTACGACAGGGAACAGGCCATTAGGTTCTTCGTTGATTATGGCAATGTGGATGCCATTGCCGCCAAACTTCAACAGTTCGCAGTGAATGATGAGGAGGTTCAACACCTGGCCCCTGCACCGCTTATGGAAAAAAAGACGGACAAGGGTGGGCGCGTCAGGTTCTCGATAGGTCGCTTTTTCAATAAAGCCTTCGACCCAGAGAGCAAATTTTCTATTGCTGCGACTTATTTCCATAAGACCGCCAGCCAAGACGGTGCTGGCGCTTTTTCGACCCACTCTCTTGCTTGGCTTAAGACTGTGAATTTGGATGAAAAAGCCCGCATCCCATTGGAAAATACCCCTTTCTTTCCTCCCAAACAAAGATTCACCCTCTCGAATGCCAATAGCACCTCAGAATTGCTCGGTGTTCTACAACTTGCAGATGACAGCAAGTCCCCGCAGGTTTTGAAGCCACCTCCTCAGGAAAACATGATGCTAGCTATCCATAAACTGGTCCACAAGAGCCTCATAGAGCATGGGCACGGGGGACATGGTGATGAGCACGGGGGACATGGTGATGGGCACGGGGGACACGATTGATTATCAAAAAAGCTCCCGCTCTTTTGCAGGTTACCCTCAGGCAGACCGAAAACCGCGAGACAAATTGTTTTTTCAAGGTGTCGACATTTTGTCGAGAAACGGCGAAAAAAAAGATTCCATTTTTTTTATAATCCGTTTCAATTAATGGTTGAGTGAGTACTTTGAGGATTTACCCGCTTATCGGATTGGTAGGTTTGCTGTTTCTGTCTTGTGGCAAAAACAAGAATTCGTTGTCAACAGCACAGGATGGCGAACGAAAAACACCTGGTCCATCGGCACCCTCCACGATCGGTCAAGAATCCATTGAGTTCCTAAGGCTTCAGGCCGAGGAGGGCATACGGGACGCGCAGTTCAAGTATGGCTATCTTCTCGCAACGGGAAGAGGCATGGCAAGAGATTTTAAAATGGCCAGATATTGGTATGCGATGGCCGCGGACCAGGGACATTCAGAGGCCCAGTTTCGCTTGGGATTGCTACATTTGCAGGGGTACGGCGAGCGTGAAAGTTTTGCCGCGGCGATTGAAGGGCTTTTCCAGGCCGGGAATGATGGGCATACAGGCGCTCAATATCAGCTCGGGCGGATGCACCTTGAAGGAAAAGGGGTAGCCAAGAATCTCGAACAAGCAGCCTCTTGGTTTGAGCTAGCCGCCGCACAAGAACATTCCCCGGCACAATACCAGCTCGGTCTTTTATTGGAAGACGGACGAGGAACAGTACAGAATTTAGAAACTGCATACCAAGCGTTTGAACAAGCGGCCAAGCAGGGGCATGCCGCTGCACAGTACAAGGTCGGCATGATGGCCCGGGACGGCATCGGAACAAATACAAATCAAACTTTGGCGGATAAGTGGTTCGCGTTGGCTGAAGCCCAGGGACTTCCACGGCCGGAAATAAAAATTTCGCAAACACAGGCAACACATCCAGCAACAGTCATTACAACTGCCAACGGCCCGGCAGGCCCGGCAGGTCCTCTTCAAAAACCAGGATCCAGTGGTGTGTCACAGGCACCGCCGAAAAAAAACGGTGTTGACCGGAGTCCCGCCAGTGAGACCTCCGAATCAACAGCAACATCTAAAGATGTAAATGCGCCGCCCGTAACGCAGGAGTTTCTCAAGTCACCCGAAGCGGCCCGCAAGTACCAGCATGCTGAGGAAAAAAAAGCATCATCCATCGCAAATATGGAATACCAGATTGCGAAAAACTTTGCCGAGGGCGGGAGCATTGCCCCAAACCCGGAAAAAGCACGTGAATACTACAGGCGATCTGCAGAGAAAGGCCATGCTGACGCCCTTTATAAGCTGGGGATGGAGTATTTGAATCCTCCCGGCGCGGAAGCGCCAGATCCTGCAAATTCTGTTGTTTGGCTGCAAAAAGCTGCCGCGCAGGGCCTGGAGGCTGCGCAATATCAACTTGGTGAAATTTATTATACGGGCATGCTTGGGCCACCGGATTACAAGCAGGCTTATTGGTGGTACTGGCTGGCCGCAAACAACCAGCAACCGGATGCACAAAACAGAATCGGGGAAATGTATCTGCTGGGCAAGGGGGTCGACCTAAACATCCAGTCCGCCAAAGCCTGGTTTGAAAAAGCCGCAACACAGGGAAATAAAGCCGCATCCCAACAGCTGCTTGCACTACGAAAAGCCAGGCAAACAAACGATGCTGGGCAAAAGATTGTTCCTCCGGCCCCGACTCTTTCTCCTGACGCCTGGCTGGAAAAAGGAATCCGTCTTTACCGGGGGGATCCGTCTGTGGAAAATTATCGAGAAGCGTACCAGTGTTTTGCCAACGCAGTCCTTGGCGGAAGAAAAGAAGCTCATTATTACATCGGCCTGATACTGGACTATGGACAGGGCGTGAAAGCCAATCCGTCCAAGGCTTTTGAAAATTACCTGGTCGCGGCAAGAGAAGGTGTTCCTCGGGCCCAGTTCAACCTGGGGTTTTTGTATGAGACAGGACGTGGTGTTCGACCGCTCACGACTGAAGCTTATGTATGGTACACTCTCGCCGGAGAGAATGGCATGAGTAGTGCCATCCAAACCCGGGAGGAGCTTGCAAGGAAAATGAAGCCTTACGAAATTTTATATGCACAACAGCGCCTGATCACACTGAAAAAACTTTTGGGCGGACAGTAAAAACTTTTTCCTTCGGGTGTCCCTGCAATAATCAAAGGACATATGAAGATTGGCCGACGAAAACTTCTCCAGTATGGTGGCTTTGTTGCTGCAGCTTTTGGGGGCCTGAAATCACTGGTGGAGCAAGCCAATGCCGCAAGGCAATCACCCTTGAAGTCAAGCGGGTACGGCCCGCTCCAAACTGATCCAGAACGCATTCTGGATCTCCCCAGGGGGTTTACGCACAAAGTAATTTCTGCACGCGGCAATCCGATGGATGACGGGCTGGTCGTGCCCGGTCAGCATGATGGAATGGGAGCCTTTAAGGGCGAAAATGGGCGGGTTGTTCTTGTCCGAAATCACGAGGTTTATCCAGACCTTTCCACCTATTCACCCTTCGGAGCCAAGTTTCAGTTCCGAGACAAAGTGAATTTAGACAAAGTTTACGACCCCGGGACAAAAGGTCAAATCGCAGGCTACGGCGGAACCACCACCCTGGTTTACAACCCATCAACCCAAAGTGTGGAAAAAGAATTTCTTAGCCTGGCTGGCACAGAGTGGAATTGTGCAGGAGGACCAACGCCATGGGGCAGTTGGATCAGCTGCGAGGAAACAACCGTAAAAAAAGGTCATGGCTACGCCAGGGATCATGGTTACAATTTTGAAGTTCCCGCCAGCGCAGATTCCGGCCTGGTTACGCCTGTGCCCCTAAAGGCAATGGGGCGCTTCCGACATGAGGCCATCGCCATCGACCCACGGACCGGCATCATTTATCAGACCGAGGACCGGCATGATGGGCTTATCTACAGATTTATTCCCCGGGCAAGATCCAATCCTGCTGCTGGCGGCAAACTGCAAGCCCTTCAGGTTCGCCAGCGAAAGGCCATGGACACGCGCAACTGGCATAAAAGTCTCCCGCCAAGGATGCCCGTTGCAAAATGGATTCTCGCTCGATGGCTGGATGTAAGGGATGTGGAGTCCCCCAATGACAGTCTTCGCCTGGAAGGTTTCGCAAGAGGGGCCGCCTTGTTCGCACGGGGGGAAGGCATGTGGTATGGCAATGGCTCCATCTACTGGGCATGCACCAATGGCGGCCCATTCATGCGCGGTCAGGTTTTCCGCTATATACCAAGCCCATACGAAGGCACCCACCGGGAATTGGTCCGGCCTGGCAGGTTTCAGCTTTACATTGAGTCCCATGCCTCCAGCTTGATTGAAAACTGCGACAACCTGACCGTTTCTCCATGGGGTGATTTGTACCTCTGCGAAGACAACAGCAGCCGTTGTTCCATTTTGCGCGTCACCCCACGCGGGGAAGTCTCGAAGTTTGCCGATAATTCCTACACTAAATCTGAATTGGCCGGTGCCTGCTTTTCCCCGGACGGCAAAACCCTGTTCGTAAATATACAGAAAAATGGCATGACGCTGGCCATCTCTGGACCTTGGTGAGGGCGGGAACAATTATCCCCGAGGAATCCTTGGGAATCAGACCCCGGACAAAGGCCCCGTGCTATCCCCCAGTTTCTCTGCCTTGACACCAAAGGACTCAAGGATGGTCAGGTATAGGTTCGTCATCGGGATTTCCTTGTCCTCCGCAAAAACAACATGTCTTCCTGGCTGAAAGCCCATGTTCCGGCCACCAGCCAATAGAAGGGGCAGGTCATGATGGGAGTGACGATTGGCATCACTTATGCCACTGCCGTAGACAATTGCACAGTTGTCCAGCAAGCTCCCCTCTCCCTCCTTTATGTTGTTCATTTTTTTCAGGAAATTTGCGAAATTTTCCACATAAAAACGGTCAATCTTGGCAATCTTGTCGATTTTATCAGCATTGCCCTGATGGTGGGATAAAGTGTGGTGTCCACCAGCAACACCAACCTCCCGAAAACTGCGGTTACTGCCGTCATGTGCCTGTAGAAAAGTTGCTATGCGGGTGGTGTCAGTCTGAAATGCTAAGACCATAAGATCGAACATCAACATCAGGTGCTCTCGGTAATCCCGGGGAATCCCGTCAGGCTTCGGATAATCCGGCACTTGAGACTCATTCTTTTGGGCGCGGTCTATGCGATGCTCAATTTCCCGAACACTGGTAAGGTATTCCTCCAGTTTATGCCGGTCTGTTTGACCCAACTGTTTTTGGAGGCGGCGGGTATCTTCCATGACAAAATCCAGGATGCTTTTGTCATATTTCTCAGATATTGCCTTGCGCTGGGCTGTATCCTTGGATTTTCCACTACTAAAAAGTCGTTCAAACGCCAGTTTTGGATCGTGTTCCGGCGGCATTGGCATTGTGGCGGACTTCCACGAAAGATTGTACTGGTAGGCACAACTGTAACCAGAATCACATTTCCCGGCTCCGCGGGGCTTGTCACAACCCAATTCCAAAGATGGCAATCGCGTCAGTCGACCCAGTTTTTGTGCGGCAATCTGATCAACAGAGATTCCAAGTCGAATATCCGAACCTGCGGTTTTCCTGGCCTGGCAGCCAGTTAGAAACGTGGCATTAGCACGTGCATGATCACCTCCACCATCCCCGTTGGCTTTCGCCTTGTCATGAGCCAGACCAGAAATGACCTGTACCTGCTGACGAATTTCTTCCAGAGGCTTGAGGGTTGAAGGCAATTTGTAGTCCCGGCCCGATTCCAGTGGTTTCCAGCGAGGCATGATGGCTCCATTGGGCGCATAAATGAATGCCATTCGCTTGGGTTTGGCGGAATCAGCGGCAGCTAGTCCACGAGGCGATAGAGCCTCCAGCCAAGGAAGGGCCAAGGCTGTGCCCATTCCGCGTAGAAATCCTCGACGGGCTATGGAATTATCCGACTTCATTTACCTATAAACATAGCCTTTTAATGACAAATTTCCATAAAAATTTACACCCATTCACTTGGAGCTAGAAAGATTGTATTAAGCAAGGACAGTCTTAACCTTGGGTTTTTTAATAAGCTTAAGGCATGAATAAAACCTCGATGTTCACTCAATCACTCTTCGCGGCTCTGATTGTGACACTGACGGTCTGGCGGTTTGTAACAGCAACAAACGAGGGTCTGGCCAATTTTTCCCCCTTGATGGCACTTGCGTTTTGTGGGGCGGTTTATTTTCGGGCCGGTCGTACATGGTTGATTCCGTTTGCGGTGCTTGTTGTCTCTGAAAGCCTTTTAAACTCCCATTACGGATTTGGCTGGAACACTTCAGCATTTATAGTGAAATTGGCCTGTTTTGCAATTGCGCTCATCTTCGGGTTATGGGTATCACGTAACCGGACATGGTTCACCATTCTTGGAGGTTGCCTTGCCTCATCGTGCATTTTCTTCCTGTGTACAAACTCCCTCTGCTGGCTGCAGGAACCCGGCTATGCAAAGACATTACCCGGGTGGTGGCAATGCATGACTACGGGGCTTCCCGGCTTTCCACCGACTTGGTTTTTCTTCAGAAACAGCCTGCTATCCGATCTTATTTTCACCGGTATCTTTGCCGTCGTCCTCGAAAGTGTGTTTGCCTCAACCGGGCACCCAAATTTGTTTCCGCGACATATTAAGACCAGAATCTCGTCTTCCTGAGCAACCTACCAGGTGCGAATGCACCCCTCGGGCAATTTTGTTGAAAGGAGGTTCCGAACAAAGCCGGTTAGGTTTGCCCGTTCCTCCTGCGAATGAGTGACAGTATCGTTTGCACGCTGCCAAGGACGATAGTATAAATCCACGGGTTGACGGCGTTTGCGAATATTTCTGAAAAAGCCCGTGTTCATGCGAAAAACACCAATATGTGCATCCAGCAACGACCCCGGTTCAATTTCATTAAAAACAGAATCCACAAGTTCACGATAGGCGTCCTTCCATTCATTGACAGGAAGAATCGGGTCGATGCACAGCCTTACCTGCCAACCTGCCTGAACGGCTGCCGACATTGCTTTTATCCGGGCGTTTTGTCCTGGGGCCCGGTGTTCGTACTGTCTGCAGACCTTTTCAGGGGATATCGACCAAGCCAGGATCACCCCGGATTGGGGCTTCAAGTCTGCAAGCGCCGAAAAGTTGGCGCTCTTTGTTCGGATTTCGATTAAGAGGTCCCCTTCTCTTCCAGTACAATATTCTATCCATTTTCGGCTGTAGGGGGCAACAGACTCAAAGGCCAGAAGATCTGTGTCGTAAGAAATGCAAAGATACAGGGGGTGTTCCGGTTTTCTGCGCTGAACAATTGCTTCGGTCGTTGCCGCAAAAAAATCATCAAGGTTCACAAAGCAAACCTGGTTTGCCGACCCATACATGCCCTGTAGGTAGCAATAACTACAATCGTAAACACAATTAAGGCTGAGTGCATTGTAGTGAAAGTTTGGATTGTCGTGATCCTGTACAAAACGACTGCCATCATAGAGGAAATGATCCTTCTTGACCGCCAAAATCAGTTGGCTGCTTTTCTTTTGCTGTTCGAAATTTTGTTTGGGGCGGTTAAATACCTCCTTGTAATCGGAGATTTGTACCAACTCTGAATTGGGAAATCGTTCCATGATTGCCTTAGCCAAAGGATAGCCCAGGGCCTCCTTTTCCACATAGAGATGGGAGAAGCTAGGTGCCCAAGGCATTTTTCAGGTTCTCCAGCGCTGTTCCGCGTTCGACTTTCGTGGTGGGTCCGGAAAAGGCTTTCGAGGCACAGGAAAGCCTTTGAGACAAGCCCCGCCCACCAGCAAGCCGAAAGCTGATTACCATATCTTTTAGTTGGTGAAACTGGCTTTGAGTCAGGCGCAGGGTGGCACGGAAGTCCTGAAGCAAGATCCAGTCATCCTTGGCCAAAAGGGTTTTTGTGTCAGGAGTCGGGAGGCCCTGTAAAAAAACCAGCACATCATCTGCCGCTGAATCCATGAGGCTCTCGATTTCTTCGCGGGGCAAAATTGCCCCTGACAAATAATCAGAAACCACCTTGAAAAAATGAAGCCGATCCAAAGAGAGAAATGAAGCCGCCGCCTGGAAAATCCCTGCGGCCTCCATGTCATATAGGCAGGTGGAATTGTCAGGCCCACAGGCCCGGGGCTGGTCCACAGTAACCAATGCCGCCTCCCGAAGCTGATGCCGGACAAGCATATCCGGGAAAAAAGCACGGCCAGTCGCCGCCTCCTCAATTTTGTTCACCAGATGCAGCCGTCCCAACGGCGTTTGGGTATCTCCGCACCCACAAATACCAAGGTTTGCAATACATTCCACCCCTGCGGGCTCAGCAAGCTGCAGGACTCGGCTTGTTTTGATTGCGGCAGGTACTTTCCCTATGCCTGTCACGATCAAAGCGAATCCTGCGCCAGTATAAAGCTCAAGCCCCGGCTCCAGTTGCTGCTTTTTTAGTTCTAGCCTGCGAATGAAGGGGCGGGCCTCTGCTTGCAATGCAGTAATCAGGAGCTTGTCTTCAGGCGAAAACATTTAACACCTCCAACAAGCACGTGATTTTTTTTGATGGCAGTTTCACCAGTTGGGACCAATCCTGATGTCCATTGCTATAAAGAAGGCAAGGAACAGAAAGGGCAGCGGCCACCTCGCAGTCATGATTGGTATCCCCGACAAGCAACGTTGAGTCTGCAGAAATCTTCCTCTCCTCAAACCACTGCCTCCCCCGCTCAATCTTTCCTTCCGCCCTTATGTTGTCCTGCCCAAGGATTGCATCAAAATAGTCCGCGATACCGAAATATTCGAGGTTCTCTTCCAGGTGATCCTGTTGGCTGGCCGAAAGGGCCACCTGGGAGACACCGCGCATTTGCAACTCATCCAACACTTCCGCTGCACCATCCTGAAGGCAGCAATTCATCCAGCCGGTACGATATTTGGTGATGAAGGACTCACAAACCTCCAGATACTCGTCCTCCCCGCCAGAAAACCCGAGTTCATCATAAAATTCACGCACCGGAAAACGAAATCGCCGTCGATAGTCTTCTTTTTGGATGCCTGGCAGATTCCACTCCTGTAAAATTTCGCTCACAATGGAGGCACAAAAACACGCGTCATCCACAAGGGTTCCATTCCAATCCCAGATGACATGCGTGAGGGGATGTTGCTTCAGGCGTTTCATCCAACACAAGTGGTTAAATCGAGATAAAACTGAAGCGACAACGGCATTCCAGCGCAAATCGTAGTCAAAGCATCCTTTCCGCTGGATTCCCATGCCAATAACTGCCGCTTCCTCCAGCGTCCCCATCGAAAATCACCCACTCCACCGCGAGCCGGAAGAACCCGGTGGCAGGGCAACAGCATTGCTATGGGGTTTGCGCCCACCGCACGCCCCACCGCACGGGAGGCAAGGGGTTTGCCCATTTTTTTCGCCAGCGTGCCATAGGTTAGGGTTTCCCCGGGTTGTATCCTCTGCATTTCCGACCAGACTGAAAATTGAAATGCTGTCCCACTTGGTTGAAGACAAACCTGTCCATTGAAAGAAATACCCTGCAGGACCTCCACCAAATCCAGGTCCCTTCCTGCTGTGTACTGCAGAAAGTCAATACGCCGAACACAACCTGCCTTAATTTGTAAATGCAGACCTCCCAAGGCCGTGTGAAAGAAATACTCACCAATGTCTTTTGTCCGCATATTTGTATTGCTTGATTCACTTTTCAGGAAAAGGGGTTGCTTCCTCTTTCCAAGCAATTTCCAATGGCGGAAAATAAATTGAGTCCACATTCACTATAAAGAATATAATTTAATATAAGACATGGCAAAGAAAGCAGCACCCGAAACTGGCACAAAAGCTATTGATCTAGCTATTTCCGGCATCAACAAGCAATTTGGCGAAGGCACCCTTATGCGATTGGGTGACGCAAGCAAGATGCAGGTCAGCGTCATTCCCACTGGCAATATTGCCGTTGACCTTGCACTCGGCGTGGGCGGGCTGCCCCGTGGGCGCATCTGTGAAATCTATGGACCGGAGGCCTCAGGCAAAACGACCGTCTGCCTCAGTGTTATAGCCAAGGCACAGAAATTAGGAGGAAACGCCGTTTTTATAGACGTGGAGCACGCATTGGATCCGCGTTACGCAAAAGTGGTCGGTGTCGACCTTGAAAATCTCATGGTCTCCCAGCCGGAAAGCGGGGAGGATGCGCTCAATATTGCAGAGACCCTGATTCGGTCCGGTGCCGTGGATGTCGTGGTAGTCGACTCTGTTGCGGCATTGGTTTCCAAAGTGGAGCTTGAGGGACAAATGGGCGACACCACCGTGGGTCTTCAAGCACGAATGATGAGTCAGGCAATGCGACGCCTGACAGGAGCCATAAGCAAAACAAAATGCGTGTGTATCTTCACCAACCAAATCCGGGAAAAAATTGGTGTCATGTTTGGCAGCCCGGAAACAACACCGGGCGGACGGGCCCTCAAGTTCTTTACCTCCGTGCGCATGGACATCCGTAGAATTGGCCAAATCAAGGAGTCTTCCGGCAAGGTCGTGGGGAACCGCACACGGCTTAAAATTGTCAAGAATAAGACTGCTCCGCCTTTCACTGAGTGTGAATTCGACATCATGTATAATGAGGGACTTTCACAAAGTGGCTCCGTGATTGATCTGGGAGTCAATCACCACATTCTGGAGAAAAAAGGCGCCTGGATCGCATACGACGGTCAAATGATCGGCCAGGGCCGTGAGGCAGCCAAGGCCTACATGCGTGAAAACCCGGAGGTTATGGAGACAATCGTCCAGTCCATTCTGGAAAAGGTGCAGGTTTCAGTGGGTAACGTGCTCGCTGAGGAGGAAAAGGAGTAGGCCCCTGAAACATGAGGCTTTAGGGACAGGCAGAACCTTCATCCGACCAGCCACGTTCCCAAGGTGTCCATGAATCCAACGATTGCCGCCCTGGCCACCCCGGCAGGAGAGGCCGCCATCGCGCTGATCCGCATCAGCGGGCCCCTCAGTGAATCCATCGCAGGGGATGTCTTCTCCAGGGTCTGCCCGCCACCACCGCGGCAGGCCTGCCTCGGGCATTACCATAATATAGACGGGGACTTTGTTGACAAGGTACTCTACACGTTCTTTTCGCAGGGGCATTCCTACACCGGTGAGGCCTCCCTGGAGATCACCGCTCATGGAAATCCGCTTATTGCGAGAAAGATTCTGGACGACCTTCAGGACCGGGGTTGTCGACTCGCCGACCCTGGCGAATTCACTCGCACCGCCTTTCTAAACCAACAGGTGGATCTGGCCCAGGCCGAGGCAGTCATGGAATTGATACAAGCCAAAAGCGAAAAGGCATTATCCGTTGCACAGCACCATTTACAGGGAGGCATTGGAAAAAAAGTGCAGGCCCTGTCCAAAAAGTTGATCAATCTTTCTGCAAACCTGGAGGCCTATATCGATTTTCCAGAAGAGGATTTGCCCCGGGAAAATGAATCCGGCCCCCTCACCCAAATACGGGAAATCCTTAGGGAGATGGACAAATTGATCGAGACCAACCGCCATCAGGAGGCACTTACATACGGGGTTCGGTTGGTCATTCTCGGGGCCCCTAATGCTGGTAAAAGCAGCCTGCTCAACAACCTTCTGGACCAGGACCGGGCGATCGTGAGTGATTCGCCGGGCACAACACGGGATTTCATCAGCGAGCGGATAACATTTGGATCAATGTCGCTCGAAATTATAGATACGGCCGGATTACGCCATGGTGGGTCCAGTATCGAAAAGGCAGGGATGAAGCGCACCCTAGAAATTGCGTCCTCTGCAGGGTTTCACCTTCTTGTTCTCGACACAACGACCACATCTGCCGACCTGCCGCCGGAAATACTGAAAGGGCTTACCGCCAGCAACACCCTGGTGGTCGAAAATAAAATAGACCTTCCTGAGAGCCAACAACATAGCAAGAAACTTGCAGAACTGGATCATCTGCGAATATCAGCCCTTACGGGACAAGGGCTGGATGAGCTTAAAAAAATTCTCCAGGAAAAACTCGAGGAACTAATTGACCTCCCAGGCGAAGAAGCCGTGGTTATCAACTCACGACACAGGAAGGTAATGGAAAAGGGCCGTTCACTCCTGCAGGAAGGTCAACAAAAGATGACTGCAGCCATGCCAATGGAACTCGTTGCCAGTGATATTCGGGCGTCACTTGAGACGATCTCCTCCATAACGGGTAAAGCTGGCACAGAGGATATCCTGGATGAAATATTCCAAAATTTCTGCATCGGGAAATAGAATCATCCCAAACTCAATGATCAGACGACCAGTGTGCATGTAAATTCTCTGCAGCTTCCGGCCAGGAGGGGTACAGAAAAACAAATCCGCTTTCCTGAAGCCGTGCTGGTATCACACGCCGACTTTTTAGGATCAATTCAGTTTCGGTCTTCATAAAGAATGCGCCTATTTCGAGCATCCACTTTGTCGCCGGCAATCCAATTGAAACCCCACAAGCCCTTCGAAGGCCATGCATGAAATCAAAATTTGGCAGGGGATTGGGGGAGCACACGTTCACCGCTCCGCTAATACCATCCTTTTCAATCAACCAATGAACTGACCGGATGAAATCTTTCTCATGAATCCATGAGACAAACTGTTTGCCATCCCCCTGAACCCCGCCCAGCCTCTTGCGCACCAACCCGGCCAGAACATCAAAGACCCCTCCCCTCCCCGGCCCCATCACCATTGCCATCCGCATTTTAACCAGGCGCGTGTGAGGAAGTTCGAAACCATCTGTTGCCTTTTCCCATGATTCCGCCACTTTCGTGCTGAAACGCCAGGTTTCGGGAACGTCTTTTTCCTCTGAGCCGGGAATTCCCGTGTACTCATCGTTCGGGGCATCATAACGATGTGCGTAAATGGTGGCAGTACATGCCTGCAACCAAACGGGTGCCGGAGAAACAGAGGCCCTGATGGCCTCGCCAACCAGAAGAGTGCTTTTGACCCGGGACTGCAGGATTGCGTCACGGTTTGCATCATTGTATCGACAATTGACGCTTCGACCGGCAAGGTTGATCACCACATCAGCTCCATCTACTTCTGACGTCCAGGAATCCAGGGAAACTGCATCCCATTGCACGATTCGCCAGGATGCAGCACGCGGTTTCCTGCTGAGAACAACCACCTCATGCCCTTCGAGATGAAAAAAACGGGCAAGGGCAGTGCCCGCCTGGCCTGACCCTCCTGCAAGAACAATTTTCATGAACCCGCGAATTGTGACATCCATAATGTCGCGGTCAATATCTCCCGCTCCCCGGATCGTCTTCCAGGGTTCAGATAATATGGGGAAGGTTCCATGTGGAACAATATAGGGACTGTCCCTTTTTAGTCTTTTGCACTTGATATTTGGCACAGTTCGCATCTTATACGTGCCCGATTTCTTGTCACACCACCCTATTGCACCACCTGCATCTTGATGAAATCCGGCATAAAGTTTGGCAAGGATCATCCCTACGATGTAATTGTGTGCGGGGCTGGCCATGCAGGCTGTGAGGCCGCCCTCGCCTG
>CAJWSN010000001.1 GCA_913046175.1 uncultured Opitutia bacterium | reverse complement strand
CGAGAGGTAGAACTTGATAAGGATCAGCCCGGAGCGAATTAATGCCTCCTCCCAATCCAGCACCTTGTCCATGAAATACTTATACTGGTTTTTCTTGCAGTAGCCCATGGTGGGCTCGATCAGGGCGCGATTATACCAGGATCGGTCAAAAAAGACGAGTTCACCGGGATTGGGGAGATGTTTCTCGTAACGATGAAACCATCTCTTGGATTCAGCCGGAGTGGGGTTGTCCAGTTCCACCACCCGTAGGTACTTGGGCATCAAATTCTCGACAAACCGCTTGATTGTAGACCCCTTGCCCGCCGCATCACGTCCCTCAAAAACCAGGGCCACACGCCTTTTGTTTTCAATGATCCATTGTTGCAGGTTAAGCAGCTCCACCTGCAGGCGCTTCTTTTCCCGAACGTACGTGCGATAGTCGATGTTCTCATAAAAACGGAACATCGCCAGCTGCATTTTTTTTGTCTTGCCCATCACCTAGAATGAAAAATGACATGCAATCCTATAAAAATTTCCGTCAACGGAAACCAAGAAATTGTAACATTTTTTGTGACATTTCATTCAAGCATGGTCGCAAGCTCGCCTGGATAATCAGCCGCTCAAGGAAACCGCCTGGAAGCCTTGTTGCACAAACGTAACAATCCCGTAACCCGCACGTCTTCTTTCCACATTATATTTATTCAGCAATTGCATCATGGAAACGAACCCGACCCCTCATCTGGACGCCAGTCTGCAAAAGGACATCAAGCGCATACGTCGAAAGGTGCGCCAGATGGCGCAACAAGTTAAGCAGGCGCTTGTGGACAGTCGCACCGCCCTCATGGAGCAAAATGGCACCCTCGCCTATTCGATTATTCTTCGCGACCAGCGGATTGACGACCTGGAACAGGAAGTGGACCGGCTTTGCCTGGAGTTCCTCCTGCGGCAGCAACCGGTTGCTGGTTCCCTTCGCTTTGTCTACGCAACGATCAAGATCAACCAGGAACTTGAACGCATCGGTGATTATGCGGAAAGTATTGCGCGGGAGGTGCTGATCCTGAATTCCCTCGAGATTGATTTCGACTCCCAAAAGCTACAGGGTCTCAGTGATGTGGCCGCTCAAATGCTGGAGCAGGCCGCGCAGGCGTTTCTTGAGGAGGATGCTGAGTTGGCCTGGGCCACCATCAAGGAGGATGAGAATGCCCAACAGATGCGTGACGAGATTAATGAGGACCTTCTCCTGCAGCGGGAGCACAACAAGCTTCCCATGGAGGCCATGACCTCCCTGATGACGGTGGTGCGTCGTTACGAACGCGCGGCCAACCAATCGGCCAACATTTGCGAGGAGGCCCTCTACATGTGCACCGGCAAATACATGAAGCACCTGGGCACAGAGGTCTTTCGTGTCATCTTCGTCGACAAGACCAATTCCTGCACCACCCAGATTGCCGAGGCAGTCGGCAATTCCCTGGAATACCAGAATTTCATTTTCAGCAGTGCCGGCGTTGAGCCCCAGAAGGTGGATGAGCGCACCGCCCGCTTTCTACTCGATAAGGACATCAACATCTCGAACAAGATCACAAAGTCCATCGACCACATCCCCAACCTGGAGCATTACCATATAGTCATTGCCCTGCGCAAAGCTGCCAGGCGCGCTTTTCCCGCACCACCGACCCGCACCATTGGCGTGGAATGGAAGGTGAAGGATCCCTCTGAGTTTGAGGGTTCCGAGGAGGAAATACAGGAGGCCTACGAGAATACTTTCAACTATCTGAAAAAACAAATCCAAGATCTCGCCGAAGCCTTCCTTGGCGAACAAAACAACAAAGAAAACAACAAGGAATGAAGGAAAAGAAAATTCTGTGCCAAGTTTTAACAACCCTGGGCTTCGCTACCGCTGCGGCCTTTCTCTTCCCGTCCTGTGGCGGCGGTGGTGGTGCCGGCGCCGGTGGTGCCAGCAAGACTCTTATTCAAAATGCCGGCTCTGACACCATGGTCAACCTCGCCCAAGCCTGGGCGGAGGCATATGCAACAGTCGACCCCGGTGTATCGGTCGAGGTTTCCGGTGGAGGTTCGGGTACCGGCATTGCAGCCCTCATTAATGGGACGACCCACATCGCCAACTGCAGCCGGGCCATGAAGGACAAGGAGATCACCAAGGCCAAAAATCAAAATGATGCAGAGCCCAAACTGTTTACCATGGGACTGGATGCGCTCGCCGTATATGTACACAAGGACAACCCCCTGGAAAAGATTACCATCGCTCAACTGGGCCAGATTTTTGGAGAGGGCGGCACCATCACGAAGTGGACACAATTGGGCGTCAAGGCCTCCGATGGCAACGATGAGATTATCCGCGTCAGTCGCCAGTCCAACTCCGGTACTTATGTTTACTTCAAGGAAACCGTGGTGTCCAAGGGGAAGGAATTCAAGTTGGGCTCGCGCGACCTGCACGGGTCCAAGGACGTTGTGGAATTGGTGGGCAAAACGCCCAGTGCCATTGGCTACAGTGGGATGGGTTATGCAACTGAAGAAGTAAAAATGCTCAGGATTGCGACCGAAACAGGCAATGACGCCTATGAGCCAAATCTGGAGAATGCCCAAAGCGGCAAATATCCCATCGCTCGCCCACTCTTTATGTACACCCTCGGTGATCCCAAAGGCGCCACCAAGGCTTACATTGATTGGTGTCTCTCGGAGGCCGGGCAGAAGGTCGTGGTGGATAACGGCTACATCCCTATATCCAAATAAGGATCAACTACTCCAATCCAGCGTAAAAAATTTCAGGTGTTCTAGATTTGCTGAAAAAGCCCCCTGGAACATCTGCCTTAAAGAGAAAAATCACTGCCGTGGAAAAGGTAATCGAGTTTATAATTCGAGTTTGTGGAATCAGTGCGGTTATTTTTGTCTTTGCAATATTCGGTTTTGTCTTCTGGGAGGGACGGGAACTCCTGATCAGCGGGGAGTTTAATTTCTGGAAATTCCTGTTCACCAAGGAATGGTACCCTGCTTCAGAAAGCAATCCGCGTTTCGGTGTGCTGGCTCTCATCGCCGGCACGGCCAGTGTCACGGTGCTGGCCATGGCTATTGCCGTGCCTTTCGGCCTTGGGGCGGCCATTTACATCTCTGAGTTCTGCGGATCCCGCCTGAGGGAGGCGTTGAAAGTCATCATTGAACTGCTGGCTGCCATTCCGTCCGTGGTCTGGGGATTTATCGGGCTGACCATCATGAATGAATTGATCATGAAGCTTTTTGGTGCACCCATTGGCCTGACTGTCCTGAATGGAGCAATCATTCTGGCGCTGATGAGTGTGCCCATCATTGTCTCCATAAGCGAGGATGCCCTCAAGGCGGTCCCTGACTCCTATCGGGAGGCGGCCATTGGCCTGGGTGTTACGCGCTGGCAAATGGTATACAAGGTACTGCTGCCTTCAGCCAAGAATGGCTTGCTGGCCGCCGTGCTCCTGGGAATTGGCCGGGCAGTTGGTGAGACCATGGCGGTTTTGATGGCAACCGGTCACGCCGTGCATATTCCATTTGATGGCACCCCCCCATTCTTTCACCCCCTGGACTCAGTGCGCACATTGACTGCCACCATCGCCGCAGAACTGGGCGAGACCGCCCGGGGTTCCGAGCATTACCAGGTCCTGTTCGTTGTCGGCATCCTGCTTTTCTCCATCACCTTCGCAGTCAACCTTACTGCTGACTTGGTTGTTAAGGGTATCAGGGACAAATGAGCACACCGCCAACAGAAAACTCCATGCGTTTTGCCGAAACCGAACTGGTCCGGAAAAAACAGCTTTCTGAGCGTATCGCCCAATTCGCATTCCTGATGATGACATTGGCCATGGTGTTACCCCTGTTGTTGATTGTCACATACTTGATTTACAAGGCCATGCCGGCTCTTTCCCTTGGTTTTCTTTTTGATCTCCCGAGCCGGGGAATGCGTGCAGGGGGAATATGGCCTGCACTGCTGGGCACAATTTACCTGGTTGTCGTCTCGCTGGTAATTGCCGCGCCGATTGGTGTGCTGGCGGCAGTCTACCTAAACGAATACGCCCAAGACAACTGGTTCACGCGCATTATTAACCTCGCGGTCATTAACCTTGCCGGTGTACCAAGTATTGTTCACGCACTTTTCGGGCTCGGTGCATTTGTCCTTTTTGCCGGCATCGGTCGATCTGTGCTGGCAGCATCCCTCACGCTGGCCGTCATGACCCTGCCAGTCATCATTGCCAGCACCAAGGAAGCCCTGTCCGCTGTGCCGATGTCCTTTCGCGAAGCCTGCTGGAACATGGGGGTAAGCCGGTGGAAGACCATCCGCGGCGTGGTTCTGCCAAATTCCATCAGCGGCATCCTTACCGGCATCATCCTGCAGGTCTCGCGTGCCGCCGGAGAGACCGCGCCCATTATGTTTACGGGAGCCGTTTTCTACAAGGCAGTACAGAAAGGGGATGTGTTTGCCTATGGGTTGCTTGATCAATGCATGGCGTTGGCGATGCACCTTTTCACGATTTCAACGCAAGTTCCCGGCGTGGATGAGGCGATACCATTCGCAACAGCTGTCGTTCTCCTCGGCACAGTCCTGCTCGTCAATGCAGCGGCCATTATTATGCGCATCATCCTCCGCACCCGAAAAAAATGGTAGATTTGCCTGCCAAGATAAGAGTTGAGGGCCTTGGTGTCTCTTACGGGGACAAGATCGCCCTCAAAGACCTGTCTCTTCAAATCCCTGCAAATCAAATTTTCGGGATCATCGGGCCGGCACAGTCAGGCAAGACAACCTTCCTGAAAGCCGTCAACCGCACCATTGATTTTGTCAGCAATGCAACGGTGAAAGGCAGGGTCCTGATGGACAACCAATCCGTTCTCGATGCCAGCAGCTTCACACCCGTCAAGAAACTCTCCAACAATGGCATGCGAGACCTCTGCGGCTACCGGCGTCGGATTGGAATGGTGGCGCCTCTCCCCGTGGGGTTGCCCATGACCATCTATGACAACGTGACCTTTGCGCCAAGACAGGCCGGCATAAGAAAAAAGGACGAACTCGATACACTCGTCGAGCGCTGCCTGACACAGGCCGCACTCTGGGACGAGGTTAAGGACCGCCTCGACACCCTGGGCACAAAACTTTCCGGCGGGCAACAGCAGCGTCTCACAATTGCACGAGCCCTGTCCCATGAACCTGAAGTTCTCTGCCTGGACGAGTTCTCCATTGCCATTGACCCGGTTACCACCATGCGCATTGAGGATGTCTTGAAGGAACTTAAGGCCGAGATGACGATTATCCTGGTAACCAACCTCGTCCAGCAGGCACGAAGACTTGCGAAACGTACCGCATTCATCCTCAACGGGGAACTTGTTGAGGAGGATACAACCAAGAAAATCTTTTCCGGGAACGCCTCCGATT
This sequence comes from uncultured Opitutia bacterium, assembly GCA_913046175.1. Lineage (GTDB taxonomy): Bacteria > Verrucomicrobiota > Verrucomicrobiia > Opitutales > JABJCN01 > JABJCN01. The sequence goes on along the minus strand of CAJWSN010000001.1, from coordinate 46,710 downwards.
CCCGCACCAACGAATTTGTCAGTGGTATCTTTGGATGAGTGAAAAAGCAGAGAGCCTTTGCGTCACAATACGTGACTTCAGCCTTTGGTATGGAGACTTTCAGGCCCTCCAGAATGTAAGCCTCGACATACGTGATGGCATCATTACCAGCCTGATCGGACCCTCTGGTTGCGGGAAGACCACCCTCCTGCGATCTCTCAACCGCGTGAACGAGCGCTATGGAAATGTAACCACGTCCGGCGACATCCACATCCTGGGCAAGAACATTCTGGATGCAGACGTTTCTCTTCCGGAACTTCGCAAGTCAGTCGGCATCGTCTTTCAGCGACCCAATCCACTGCCCATATCCATTTATGAAAACATCGTCTTCGGCCTGCGAATACATTCGGAACGCCGGGCCTTGGGCAAAAGCCAGCTCGATGAGGCCGTCGAAACCGCCCTGCGCGAGGTCCGGCTATGGGATGACCTGAAGGACAAACTGAAGGAGCGCGCCACCAGCCTGCAGCTTGAGCAACAACAGAAGTTGTGTATCGCCCGCCTGCTTCCACTGAAGCCAAAGGTCATCCTAATGGATGAACCCTGCTCCGCTTTGGATGTGGATGGAACCCGTGCAGTCGAAGAGTTGATGGCCGGGATGGCGGGCGAATACACGATTCTTATCGTCACCCACAATATGGCCCAAGCCCGACGGGTCAGTCAGGAGTGTATTTTCATGCTCCTTGGGGAGATCGTTGAACACGATCGCACGGAGCAGATCTTCATCTCCCCAAAAAACCAGAAGACCATTGAGTATATTGAGGGCCGTTATGGTTGATCAGGACGCGCGTACATCCCCAGCGCCACAACATTCCTGACACCATTCACGTATTCGGGAGAGAATTTGATCCCGAATCCTGCGGGTTTCAGGAAGCCGATCCTCTTCGCTTCCTTTTAAGGCTGAAGGATCCGGGAATCCCCAGTGATGACGATGTCCCGGGCCTGGCAAGACCGGACATCTTTCGGCACTGGCCTCATCGCAAACCGTTATCACGTGATCGAAGGATTCCCCTCGGTTCAAAATATCTCCCACAGATCGGGTTTCATTTCCAGAAATATCAATACCCACCTCCTTCATGACTCTAACAACCAGAGGATTAAGAGTACCCGGCTCAAGGCCTGCACTCTGGACCTCGAATTGCTCACGACAAACTTTTTGCAGGAAAGCCTCGGCCATCTGGGAGCGGGCACTGTTATGAATACATACAAAGAGGACTCTTTTTCTTTCCGGCATAAGACACTCCTACGCTTAATTGTGTCTGCCAATCAATCCATTTGTCTGGAACAAAAAAAAGGCCGCCGGATCCGTCGACCCGGCGACCACTGGAAAAACCTTCAATGTCACGTTGAAGATAGATAGTCACCACTGTAAATCGACCGGCAACGAAGCGACTTTAGCCAATAAGGGTTTTTTTTGGGAGGGCTCGGGTGCAAACGACAAGATGTCCTAGCTGGAAAGCCGCCAGTCCAGCACTTCCATTTGCGGATAACTGTTTCCGTTCCAATGATTCCAGCCAAATCGAAAGGCCAGGTCCAATGGCACATTCGCTGGTGGTAACGAGCCTTCAAATTTCCAGGATATTCCGCTAATCCTTTCCCCGGAAGGGGTGAAATATTGAAAGCGAAAATTCTTCCCCCCTTCCCCAAATACCTGGGGGCGCTGGGCAAGCTCCAGAAAGCGGGTGCCAATGACTGGCTCCGGATTCCCCTGCCCGAAGGGATGCATCTTCTCCAGTTCCCCCAGCAAGTCCCGCCCAAGATCCTCGGGTTGAACCCAGGAATCAATTGCAAGTGCTGGTGTCGTGTCAAAATCTCCAAGAAGAGCCTCAACCGAGGCATCAAAGGCCGCGCGAAAACGCTCCAGGTCCACCTGTTCCAAAGAAAGGCCAACCGCCATGGGGTGGCCACCAAATTCAACCAGCATCTCCTCAACCTGCGTGAGTGCCTTCACCAAATCCACCCCCAACACACTTCGACCGGAGCCCTTGGCGATCGTTCCTTCAGCACCAAGTACAATGGAAGGTTTCTTAAGAATATTTGTCAACCGACTGGCCACGATGCCGACAACACCGGGATGCCAGGAAGGGTTGAATACCACAATTCCATGGGAATCATGATAGCGTTCCATCGCCATTTTTTCTGCCTCAGCCACGATGGAGCGCTCGATTTGCTGCCTTTCGGTATTCATCTCATCGAGTTGCCTCGCAGATTGAAGGGAATTCTGGAAATTGTCCGAGAGAAGCATCTCGATTGGAAGTGTCGCATCGGCGAGTCGGCCACTTGCATTGATGCGCGGACCGAGGCGAAAGGAAATGTCGCTCGACTTGAGTTCCTTGCCCTCAATTCCCAGTCCGCTCACCTGAAAGAGCGCCTGTATACCACAGCGGGTACTCTGGCGCAACCGCTCCAGTCCATGCCGCACAAGAACCCGGTTCTCTTCACGAAGCGGCACAAGATCAGCAACCGTGCCAAGGGCCACAAGGTCCAGATAGTCCTTAAGCTGAACCTGGTGGGCATCTTCATTGCCCTGGTCACGCAGGATTTTCACCATTCCGTGTATCAACTTGAAAACCAGGCCCACGGTGCACAGGTCGAGCCAGGGGCTTTCCTTTTTGTCAAATATGTGCGGATTAACGAGTATACAATCCTCGGGGGTCTCCTGGGTGGACTGGTGATGATCAATGATTATAACATCCACATTCAACGAGCGAAGGTAGGCAACCTCCTGAATCGAGTTCGTCCCACAATCAAGGGCAATGAAAAGAGAGGGTGTGCCCGCAGAGATGGCACGCTTGATGACAGCCCGGCTCATGCCATATCCCTCCTCCAGCCTGCGGGGGACAAAAAACCTTGGGAAATTCCCGAAAAGCTTAAGGAAACTTACCAGCAGGGTTGTACTGGTAACGCCATCCACGTCATAATCCCCAAGGATTGAGATTTCCCCATTTTCCCGGATCACGCTGAGGATGCGGTTTGACGCCTTCTCCAGGTTGGTCAACAGCAAGGGATCCCCCAGGCTCTTGAGGCGAGGCGAGAGAAAAACCTCTGCCTTCTCGGGGTCAGTAATACCACGCTGCACCAACAGGTTCGCCAGAAAACGGCTCACCGACAAGTCCTTTGCCAATTGGTCAATAACATGCCCCGGCGGGGGGTCGTATGACCAGAGCTTGTTGGAATCCATGGGATGGGTGGGTGTCCTGCGCAATCGAACCTCAGGAAGCATCGCCCCAGTCATACTTGGGCAGGAGTTCACGTTGCTCCACATGCTTGCGATCCCCCTTGTGCCACCAGTAGAAAATTGGGCTGGCAATAAAGATGGAGGAATAAGTACCGGTCAGGATTCCCAGAACAAAGACAAATGAAAAGTCCTTGATAATTCCGGCACCGAAAATGTAAAGGGCACTGGCCGCAAGAAGAGTCGTGATACTCGTGAGTATCGTCCGGGGAAGCACCCGGTTGACAGAAAAATTGATCACGCGACCCAAGGTCATGTTCGGATGTAGGATTAATTCCTCCCGGATGCGGTCAAACAAGACAATTGTGTCGTTGATGGAGTAACCGAGAATCATGAGCAGGGCCGCCAGCATGGGCGCCGTAAATTGCCCCGAACAGAACCCGAGCTTTCCCAGCAGAACGTAGAGGCCGATGGTGATGAGCACATCGTGCACCGTGGCAGCAACCGCGCCTATGCCATATCCCAATTCAAAGCGAAGTGCCACATAAAGAAGGATGCCAACAAGGGAAAATGCCACCGCCAGCCAGGCATTCTTCTGGATGTCCTTGCTCACGGAACCACCTATCTGCGTCTCCCCGATCAATTCCAGTTTGCGATCAGGAAATGTCTTGTCCAGGGCATCAAAAAAAGTGAGCCCCTGGTCGAGGTCGGTCTGGACCTTTAATTGCTCCCGGCCGCCACTTAAATCCTGAATAAACACCGCCTGCGCGTTATTGATGGAATCCTCTGCATCCCGCACCTGGAGGACTTCCTCCTCTGTCAGCATTGACTGGCCTTCAGCCACTTCGAGTGTGATTTCGTCACCGCCAGTGAAGTCGATGCCCAGGATGTCTTTCACGTTCGTGCCCGTATAAATCATGCCACCAGTAACAAGGATCAGGGAACCCAGCATGAGGGGTTTGCGCCTTTCCAGGAATTTCCAGTTCCGGTCGTCCGGTATGAGCTTCAAGCCAAGCACGCGACGCGCGCCCAGCCAATGCACCAGGGACTCCAGGAAAAAACGGCTGACAACCAAGGCGCAGAAAACGGATGAAACAATCCCGACCGCCAGGGTGAGCCCGAAGCCGCGAACGGGGCCGGTGCCAAGTGAGTAGAGGATTCCTGCTGTAATCAAGGTAGTCAGGTTCGCGTCGATGATGGTGGAGAACGCCTTGTTGTACCCATCCTCCAGTGCAACCTTGAGTGACTTTCCATGCTGCAGCTCCTCGCGAATCCTTTCAAAGATGAGGATGTTGGCGTCCACCGCCATTCCAATCGTGAGTACCAGTGCAGCAACCCCCGGCAGGGTGACAGTTGCCCCAAGGCTCGCCAGCACGCCCAGGACCAGCAAAAGGTTCATCGCCACGGACACCACAGCCACCATCCCTCCGGCAAAATAATAGACAATCATGAAGACCACGATCAGGATGGCGCCCCACTGCGCAGCGCTGATACTCTTTGCCTGTGAGTCTTTCGCCAATGTGGGGCTCACCTCGTATTTCTCGCCGAGCTCTAACTCAACACTGAGTGGGTTGTTCAAGACATTGGCCAGTTCCTTGGCTTCCTGTAAAGAAAAGCGTCCGGAAATCTCGGCATTTCCATCAATGCGCTCACGAACGGTTGGGGCACTGAAAACCTCACCATCCAAGACAATTGCCAATTGACCAGGTGGTTGACCGGGTACATTTTCCGCCGCAATCCTTCCCGTAATTGCCGAGAACTTCTTGCGGCCTTCGCCAGTAAAATTCATGGAAACCTTGTAGCTGCCAAAATCATTGATGGAGGGAAAGGCTTCCTTGACGATGTTCCCGACCGCTGTCGGGCGACGCTCCACAGGATGGTAGATGTCATAAGGTTCACCGGTTTCCTGGTTTTCCTCTTCGCCCTTCATGTAGATGTAGCCGGCGGATGGACGCTGGTCCTCCGTGGGCGGGGCGAAAAGGGTCGGTGAATTGCGATCCACCATGCGAAAATCCAGCTTGGCCGGTTTTTTCAGGGTGTTGATCGCTTCCGGGTTGTCCTTGGAGGTGATGCCCGGAAGTTGAATCTCCAACATGTCATAACCCCGTGCACGAATGACCGGTTCAGCCACGCCGAGTCCGTCCAGGCGCTTGCGCATAATCCGGATGACATCAGCCAGCTGCTCCTCCGCATTTGAGTATTGAATCTGCCCAGCGTCCTTCTCCTCGTTGAGCTTGAGGGTGTAGGCAATGCCTCCCTTGAGGTCGAGGCCAAGACGAACCCGGCCCCGGGAAAGCTGGAAAAGTTCAGCCAGCAGTTCCTCGTTGCGCTTGTCCCGGTTTTTAACACCAGCGTACCGGTTTTCGACCTTCGGAAAGAATTCAACAAAATCAATTCCCTTTGTCTTGGCATTCGACAAGGGCTCCTTGCCTCCACGCTGGTAATATTTGCCATCGTCTCTTTTTTCGATGTCAGCCGTGGGAAACAAATTGAAGCTATCCGGCTTTTTACCTGCGGGAAGAAGGCTGGGCACCCCATCAACATAGTAGGTAAAGCCCTCACGGCCCATGCGAAGAAGCGAAAGATAAGGCGAGGCATCCTGGCCTTTATCAAAATTGACCTCGGCTTCATCAACCAGCCCGGCGAGCCGGACATTCTGGGCTTCATCGGCATTTTGTTTATTTTGCCGAAGCTGCAGGAATTTACCAAAGTCCTGGTCTTCAAGCGGTACAAGATTTAATCCAGCCCACAGGAAGACCAGTGCACTGACTAAAATTTTCCAGAGAATTTTTCCGGTCATAGGTAAAATGAATGCTGGAAGGATAAATTACTTCTTGCCACTGTCCTTGTTGGCAACGGTCTGCACCGCACTCTTTTCAATTTCCACCTTGGTGCCCTCTGCGATCTTGACGACAACCCGGTCCTCCTTGACGCTTTGCACAATCCCGTAGAAGCCGCCAATCGTGACGATCTTGTCTCCCGACCCCAAGGCATTGATCATCTTTTCCTTTTCCTTCTTCTGCTTTTGTTGCGGTGCGATAAAGAGAAACCACATCGCAAGCGCGAAGAACAGCATGGGCATCAACAGGCTGAACAAGGGGTTGCCCGCCGGGTCCGCCTGGGCTATGGGTGAAAAGGCAAGAAATTGCATGATTGAATTGTGGGCGTACAACTTTGTTGTATAGAAAAAGAGCGTGATACACAATCAGAGGGCGCAAAAAAAGCAATCATTTATGGCATGCTGAAAAATGTCGGCGAAGCAGGCGACTGACACAACATCCGCTAATCGAAAACTATCGTCTTGTTTCCATAGACAAGCACGCGATTTTCCAGGTGCCAGCGGGTTGCGGCGGAAAGCACGAGCTTTTCAAGGTCCCGGCCATTGCGGATCATTTCCTTGACGCTCCTGCGATGACTTATTCGGGCAACATCCTGGTGGATGATTGGCCCGGCATCCAAATCTCCGGTGACATAGTGGGCGGTGGCGCCAATGATCTTCACTCCGCGCTGGTAGGCCTGATGGTAAGGCTTGGCCCCGGCAAATGCAGGGAGGGAGGAGTGATGGATATTGATGACCGGACAACCACACAAATCCAGAAAGTCTTCACTCAGGATCTGCATATATCGGGCAAGGATGATAAGGTTCGGCGAGTAAGCCGACAAAACCTCCCGTTGTCGTTTCTCCGCACCAGGTTTGTCTTCCGGGGATATCGGCACGTGATGAAAGGGAATACCGTCCCTCTCGGCTATTTCCCGCAGGTCCGGATGGTTGGAAAGCACGCATGCCAATTCGCCGGGGAACTCCCCGGCCTTGAAGCGTAAAAGCAAATCCTGCAGGCAATGAGGCGCGCGGGACACCATGACAGCAACCTTCGGACAATCCGAGGAAAGGGCTGCGCGGGCATGCATCTGCCACTCGCGGGCCGCAGTTTTCACCAGGTCATCAAGCATGCGGTTCGGCTCATTGTTTCCGGGGGCCCACTCCACCCGCTGGAAGAAAACATTATTGAGGTGGTCCCGATGCTGATCCGCATGGATAATGTTTCCGCCGTTATCAAAAATCCAGCCGCTGATTTCCGCCACAATCCCGGGTCGGTCGGGCCCCGAAAGGAGTGCAACAAGGGAAGGGGCGGGAGTTATTCTTTCGGGCATCGACAACCAGGAGTTTAGTCATGAGAACTTGCGTATTCCTGGAGGGGCCTGACCTCAAGTGACTTCTCCCCAAGTGATCGAATGCCGTTCACGGCGGCCATGGCAGAAGTCATCGTTGTCATGATGCAGATATTTCGAAGGACCGCCTCCGTGCGAATGGCATTCTCATGCTTGCGCGGGATTTGACCAGACGGGGTGTTCACGATCATGTCGATCTTGCCGCTCTTGAGCATGTCAATCACGGTTGGTCTCCCCTCCCCGATGCGAAAAAGCTGCATGACCTCGACCCCATGTTCCTGCAGCACATCAGATGTCCCCGCAGTGGAATAAACATTAAATCCAAGGGCCACCAATTGCTGAGCCACATCGACCGCCACTTTCTTGTCACGATCCTTGACGCTTATGAAAACGTTGCCGGTCATGGGCAGGGCGGGCTTGGCTGCCATCTGCGATTTGGCATAGGCCATGCCCAGGTCCTCGTCCATGCCCATGACTTCGCCGGTGCTTTTCATTTCCGGGGATAGAGCCACCCGTGCGCCCGGGAAACGGGAAAAGGGGAAGACGGCTTCTTTGACCGCCCAGAAGCCAGGCGTGATTTCCTCGGTAAACCCAAGTTCCTCCAATGTGGCTCCAGCCATGATGCGAGCCCCAAATTTGGCCAGAGGCCGCCCGATCACCTTGCTCACAAAAGGCACCGTGCGGGAGGCCCGGGGATTCACCTCAAGGACAAAGAGTTCCTCATCCTTCACCGCAAACTGCACATTCATCAAGCCCACGACCTTCAGTTCACTGGCAAGCGCATGAGTGGCCTCGCGAATCGTGTCCAGCATGTCCCCATCCAGGGAATGAGGGGGCATGACCATGGTGGCATCCCCGCTGTGCACCCCGGCATACTCAATGTGCTGCAACATGCCACCAATAACGGAGCACTTGCCATCACTGATGCAGTCAACATCGATTTCTATGGCCTCATCAAGAAACTTGTCGAGTAGAACGGGCTTGCCGGGGGCCACGTCAAAAACTTCGTCAACCACGTCCTTTAGTTCCTGTTCGTCAAAGACGATGAACATTCCCCGGCCGCCCAGCACAAAGGATGGGCGAAGCAACAGGGGATACCCGAGTGCCCGGGCCTTTGCATAAGCCTCGATTGGCTCAATGGCGATGTCATTGTCAGGCTGCCTGAGGCCAATCCTATCAAGGATTGCCTTGAAATGCTTTCGATCCTCTGCGATCTCGATGTCCTCCGGGGTCGTGCCGATCACATGCACCCCTTCTGACTGGAGCTCAAGGGCAAGCGTCAGGGGGGTTTGCCCACCATATTGCACAATCGCCCCGTCACACTTCTCCTGTCGGTAGATTTCCGCGATGTCCTCAATGGTTAGAGGCTCAAAATAGAGCTTGTCGGAGGTGTCGTAGTCGGTGGATACCGTTTCCGGGTTGGAATTCACCATGACAGTCTCGACCCCAATCTCACGCAGGGCAAAGGATGCATGGACACAGCAGTAGTCGAATTCTATTCCCTGTCCAATACGGTTGGGGCCACCACCAATGATCATGATCTTTCTGCGGTCACCGGCCTCCAATTCATTCTCATCGCCGTAAGATGAATAAAAGTAGGGCGTGTGTGCTTCAAACTCCGCGGCACAGGTGTCAACGAGGCGATACTGCGTGTCAATTCCCCACTCGTCCCTGCAACTTCGTACCTCCTTTCGCTCACACTCCAAAAACAGGCTCACCTGGTGATCCGTGAACCCCCACTCCTTGGCTCGCCGCAAAAGGTCAGGATCCAGCGTCTTCAGTGTGGTGCCCCGAAGCATCTCCTCCATTTCCACAAGCTGCCCGAGCTGATCGAGGAACCAGGGATCAATAGCAGTTGCAGCAAAAATTTCCTCAAGCGACATTCCTGAGAGGAAGGCCAGCCGTAAATAGAAGACCCGTTCTGCAGTTGGCTTTCGAAGATTGGCTGTCAGGGCAGACTTACCGGGCATCCGGTCTTCATTGATGTGCTTCCATGCGCTGAAGCCTGTGGCTCCAATCTCAAGGGATCGCAGGGCCTTTTGGAAGGACTCCTTGAAGGTTCTGCCGATCGCCATCGCCTCCCCCACGGATTTCATGGCGGAGGTCAGGGTGTTGTCGGTCTGTGGAAACTTTTCAAAGGCGAACCGGGGCACCTTGGTGACCACATAGTCAATGGAAGGCTCAAAGCTTGCCGGTGTCTCCCGCGTGATATCGTTGGGCAACTCATCAAGGCTGTAGCCCACGGCCAATTTAGCTGCAATCTTGGCTATCGGGAATCCGGTCGCCTTCGAAGCCAGGGCGGAACTTCGGGAAACCCGGGGGTTCATCTCGATCACCACCATCCGGCCTGTCCGCGGATTGACGGCAAACTGGATATTGCTGCCACCGGTTTCCACTCCAACCTCACGGATGCAGGCAAAAGAGGCGTCCCGCATAAGCTGGTATTCCCTGTCTGACAGGGTCATGGCCGGGGCCACTGTGATGGAATCACCCGTATGGACCCCCATCGGGTCGAAATTCTCAATGGAGCAAATGACAATGCACTGGTCCTTGTGGTCGCGCATCACCTCCATCTCAAACTCCTTCCATCCCAGCAGGCATTCCTCAATCAAAATCTGGCCGACCGGTGAAAGATCGAGGCCTGTTGCAACCATTTGCTCAAACTCCTCCAGGTTGTATGCAATGCCGCCACCAGTGCCACCCAAGGTGAAACTGGGACGGATAATGACCGGGAACTGGCCACCGATCTCCTTCTGGGCCTGCAGGGCGTCCTTCACCGTCGTTACGGTGTCTGAGTGGGCAACATCCAGCCCCACCTTGGGCATTGCCTTCTTGAAAAGTTCGCGGTCCTCCCCCTTTTCTATGGCCTTTTGTTTCGCCCCGATCAATTCCACGCCATGCTTTTCAAGGATGCCAGCCTTGGCCAGCTCCAGCGAAAGGTTGAGGCCGGTCTGGCCGCCCAGCGTTGGCAACAGTGCATCCGGCTTTTCCTTTTCAATGATTTTCTCCAGAACCTGGACCGTTAGCGGTTCAATGTAAGTCACGTCGGCAAACTCCGGGTCCGTCATGATTGTGGCCGGGTTGCTATTGGCAAGGACGACACGATAACCCTCCTCCTCCAGAGCCTTGCAGGCCTGGGTGCCGGAATAATCAAATTCACAGGCCTGACCGATAATGATCGGGCCGGAACCAATTATAAGTATGCTATTCAGGTCGGTACGCTTGGGCATGGGCAAGAAACAAAATTAGGGGAGAGCATCTCAAAAAAAGAAAAATTTCAAGCCCACCATTTTGCTTTTTGCTTTTTTTCATTTCCAAGCTTCTATTTTGGGCAACATGCAACCTTTCCTGACCCTGCTTTTTGTACTCCTTCTGGCAGTTGACACCGCGTCGGCCAGATTCGACCCGAATGTTCTCCACACAATCGATTCCTCCGTTGCAAATGCCATTCGGGAAAAAAGGCTGCCCGGGGGCATTGTATGGATTGAACGCGAGGGACAGGCTTGGAACAAATCCTACGGGTACCGTGCCACGATACCGCGGCGGGAAAGCACCACCCAGGACACTGTCTACGACATTGCATCGCTCACCAAGGTCGTGGCCACCACACCTTCAATCCTGATCCTTGCCGAACACGGCAAGATCAACCTGCAGGAACCGGTGGCCACCCACATTCCAGCCTTTACCGGCAACGGGCGGGAAAAAGTAACATTGCACCACCTCCTCACCCACACCTCCGGCCTGCGTCCCGGCATATCCCTTCGTGGACAATGGCAGGGAGTGGAAGCCGCCATCAGGCTGGCTTGCAATGAAAAGCTCCAGCAGGCTCCCGGGGGCCGCTTTACCTACAGTGACATCAACTTTATTCTTCTTGGGGAAATTGTTCACCGTGTTTCCGGCAAGCCCCTGGACGAGTTTGCAAAGGCAAACATCTTTACCCCGCTGGGCATGCGGGAAACGGGTTTTCGACCCGCACCCGCCCTCCGGGCCCGCATCGCACCCACGACAAAGGTGGACGGGCAGATGCTGCGGGGGACAGTCCATGACCCCACGGCCCGGAGAATGGGTGGGGTTGCCGGGCATGCCGGCGTTTTCTCCACGGTCACCAACCTGGCACGCTTTGCACGAATGATCCTCGGCAACGGCGTACTTGAAGGCACACGCATCCTTACACCGGAGAGCGTTCGCATCATGACGACCGTCCAGACCCCACCCGGGATGACAAACAAACGCGGGGTGGGCTGGGACATCCACACTGGCTACAGCAGTCCAAGAGGCAGCCTTTTCCCAATCGGTTCATTCGGACACACCGGCTTTACCGGTCCCTCCCTGTGGATTGACCCAACCTCGCTCAGCTTCTGGATTCTCATGACCAACCGCAATCATCCTGACGGGGGCGGAGGCGTTGTCCCGCTGCGTCGCAGGCTCGGCACCCTTGCCGCCGAGGCGGTGGCAGACCATCGACCACAGGTGCTCAACGGCATAGATGTCCTGCTCCGGCAGGACTTCGAGTCCCTGAAGGGGCTTCGCGTCGGCCTTGTCACAAACCACACGGGCATCGACGCCCGGCGGCTTTCCACCATCGACCTGCTCCACCAAAACCGGCGCGTACAGCTTCGTGCCCTCTTTAGCCCCGAGCACGGAATCCGTGGTGTTGAGGACGACCGGGTTAATGACAGCATCGACAAAGGGACCGGACTCCCCGTCTACAGCCTCTATGGAAAAACCAAGAAACCCCGCCCTGCACAACTGGCTGGCCTGGATGCCCTGGTCTTTGATATCCAGGATATCGGAACCCGCTTTTACACCTACATGGCCACCATGGGCAACTGCATGGAGGCTGCTGCTGCTGCCGGACTGAAGTTTATTGTCCTCGACCGCGTGAACCCTGTGGGTGGCCACGAAGTCAACGGCCCGCTGCTTAAGGACACCACCAGTTTTGTCCGCTACCATGACATCCCCGTCCGGCACGGCATGACAGCCGGTGAACTGGCGCGCATGTTCAACAAGGAAAAAGGGTTCAACGTTGAACTGGTCATCATCCCCGTCCAGGGCTGGAGACGCGACAAGCTCCAGGATGCCACCGGCCTGCCCTGGCGCAACCCCTCGCCCAACATGCGCAACCTTACCCAGGCCATCCTGTATCCGGGGGTGGGCCTTCTTGAATTCTGCAGTCTTTCGGTCGGTCGTGGCACGGACACGCCTTTCGAGGTTCTCGGCGCACCCTACATCGACGACCTGCTCCTGGCCGGGGTAATGAATGCAAAAAAGCTGCCGGGCATCACCTTTCTGCCCATACGCTTCACCCCTGACGCCAGCAAGTTCAGTGGCCAGGTGTGTGGAGGCGTCAACCTGGTTCTCACCGACCGCAAGGCCTTCAAGGCCGTGGAAACCGGCATCCAGCTCGCTGTTGTGCTGCACAAGCTTTACCCCCGTAAATTTGACCTGAAGAAGGTGAACACCCTTCTCGGCCACCCAAAAATCCTGGCCGACATCCGGGACGGACGACCCGCCCGTGAAATTCTCCAAGGATGGAAGGATGATGAAATGCGTTTCCGCAAACGCCGCCGCGAATTCCTTCTCTATCCCGGGCCGGGCCTGGAACTCCAGGATCTGCTGCGCCTTGAAATTCTGGGGTTTGAGCTGCAATTGTTTCGCTGATTTCCAAATGCCTTGAGACAACGAATCCTGTTGCAACAGGCCGCGCCGCAACCCTAGGTTGAAACGGCAATGTCCGGGGAAATATTCATTAGTTACGCCCGCAAGGACCAGGAACAGGCCGGCTTGGTCGTCAAACTGCTGCAGGAGCAGGGATACTCGGTATGGATGGACGAGGGCAACATCGAGGCGGCGGGTCTGTGGTCCGAGCAGATCGTCCATGCGATCAGGGAATGCCGGGTGCTGGTTTTGCTCGTCAGCAGGAACTCCCTCGCCTCCGATAATGTCCACAAGGAGGTGATGCTTGCCTCCGAGACCCGGAAGAAAATTTTGCCCGTGTACCTGGAGCCGTGCGAACTAACCGACCGTTTCCGATACCAGCTCGCAGGCATTCAGCATGTCGAGTTCCACGACCCGGACACAGGGAAGGTCCTGCAAAAAATATGCGCCTCCCTGGAAGAAGAAACCGATTATTCCGCAGGGGCCGGGAATCGTTCAGGCATCACCAGAGACAGACCTTCCAATAAACTCCTCAGGCTTGGCCGGTTCAGCTTTCGTATCTCCATTGCCCCCATCGTCATTCCATTGGTCGTGATCCTGTTTCTCCTCCTTTTCGGGATCAAGGCCAACCTGTCCATGGGCCTGGCTATACTTCTTTTGCTCGTCGTGGAAATGGCTGCCCTTGTGACGGGGATCATTAGTCGCAAGACCTCCCTTGGGAAGTTAGGCATTGTGATTTCATCAATCCTGCTCCTGCTGGGGCTGGCCCTTGTGCCTCAACTGCCAAAAGAAACGATCGAAGAGAAAAAGCACAAAGCGACCTTGTTCCAGTCCAGTGCGTCCTTTCGGCTGGTCCCGCCTGCCCCACTCAACAAGTTGAGCCTGAAGCAACAGGCTCAATTCATCACGAAGATGACCAGACATCACATGGAGGGCCTAAAAAGCGATGAATTAAAGAAACGTACCTTTAAACAAATCAAAGGCAACCCCAGGCACCGGGCACTTGCCCAGGCCGAGGCAAAAAAGGGGCGCACCGTTCCACTCGATTCCGTCATTAAATATACCGTCGACGTGGAAGATGGGCCGCAGCCCAAGCTGATCATCACCGCCATCGCACGCAAGCCCGGAAACGCCATGGTTCTGGCAGGGCTGGTGCAGTCGGAGTACCAGAAGCTGGTTATTGAAAATAGGGAACAGATTAACCTGTTGACCATGAAACTGCTCGAGGAACAACTACCCTCGGCCGAGGGGGAAAAACGGGCGCAATTACAGAAATGGATCCAGCAGGTCTCTGCACCTGGACGTAAAATGGAGCCCATGATCCGCAAGGAAAGCTCCCCTTCCAAGGCCGTGCCAGCGTCCCGCAAAACCGGGGCGCCAAGAAACCGGGGTACGACCTGATCCAGCCAGAAAGCCTCTTGTAAACGTCAAGGGGCAACAGAAATTGCAGGACTCAAGAATCCTATGGCTGCGGACATTTTTGTACATTGGGTCCACCTGATTCGTTGTGGTGAAACGACCACCACAACGATTGAGCAGAAGAAGATAACATCATGAAGGCATTCCCTGCCGCATGTAGACAGCGACCACCAGGTAGCATAGGTGGGCAAAGACCACAGCAGTAACGCCAAGGCGGAATCCCAGCCTTGCTGTCGCTTCGCCAAGGTATTCATCCTTCCTTCCCTGTAGAAGAACCTTCGCCTTCTGTGCCTTGACGATGGCCACGATTCCACAGGTCACGCCGACCAGGGGTACAGGAAACAGCAAGAGGCCGGCAAAGCCCCAGAGGACGCTGGAGCCCGCACCGGGGATGGAGGATTTGGTTTCGTCACTCATCCCGGCTGAATTTTTTCAATAACCTTGTAAAGGCCCTGGGTACCAAGATTCTCCAGCCCCTCGGCAATGGCAGCCTGATAGAACTGATGGACAAGGGTGAGCCCCGGGAGGGCTATGTTCATGTGCTTTGCCTCGGCAAGGGCTATGCCCATATCCTTGACGAAATGCTTGATGTAGAAACCAGGGTCAAAGTCCTCCCTCACAATCCGGGGGCCCAGATTGTTGATGGACCAGGACCCGGCCGCACCACTGCCAATAACGGCAATGACCTCGTCGCGGTCAAGCCCGGCCCCATGGGCGTAGATCAAGGACTCGACAACGCCGATCATGGTGCCGGCAATGAGGACCTGATTGCTCATCTTGGTGTGCTGGCCGGCACCGGCCGGACCCATATGGGCAATGTTGTCACCGAGGATTTCAAAGAGTGGGTGAATCCGGTCAAAAACCTCCAGGGCCCCACCGACCATTATGGCGAGCGTCGCGTTGCGGGCCCCAATATCCCCCCCCGAAACAGGGGCATCCAGGGCATCAACTCCTTTTTCCTTCGCGGCCTCATGGATACGCTTGGCGAGGGAGGGCTCGGAAGTGGTCATGTCCACGACAACGGATCCTGTCGACGCGCCGGCCAAGACACCGTCTTTGCCCAGTACCGTGGCTTCGACATCCGCTGGAAACCCCACAATAAGGAAGATAACCTCCGTGTTCTCAGCCACCTCACGCGGTGAACCGCAAAAGGTGGCCCCGGCTTCAACGAGTGCCTGTGCCTTGGCTGATGTGCGGTTGTAGACAAAAAGCTCATGGCCGGCTGCCTGCAGGTGCCCCGCCATGGGTGCGCCCATGACGCCAGTCCCAATCCAGCCGATTTTCATGCTCATGGGTCTTGTGATGTGAAAGGACCGGCGAATCGCAAGAATGAACGACCGCATAGAAATCAGGGCAAATGACTGGATTATCCGGGTTTTCCGCTTCCAGATTTCTAATTTTCCCTCACACTGCCTGTCCATGCCCGGGAAACAAAAACTGATCTCTTGGAACGTGAACGGCATCCGCGCCTGCATAAAAAAAGGGCTCAGGGATTTCGCGAACTGGTGTGAGGCGGACTTCCTCTGCCTGCAGGAGACCAAGGTGAACCCGGACACAATTCCTGACGAGGACTTCTCCTTTGCCTGGAAAACTTTTCACAGTGCCGAGAAAAAAGGATATTCCGGTACAGCAGTCTTTGCCCAGGAGGAACCACTTGCAGCACAGGAGGATTTTCCGCCTGCAGACCACGCCGGTGAGGGACGGGCCATCACGATTGAGACGCAGGACTTCTTCCTCGTGAACACCTACGTGCCCAATGCACAAGGTGGATTGGCGCGTCTCCCCTATCGAATGCAATGGGATCAGGACCTTCGCGCTTACCTCCAGGCCCTTGACAAGCGCAAGCCGGTCATACTGTGCGGGGATCTAAACGTGGCCCATGAGGAAATCGACATTGCGAGACCCAGTGCGAACCGCAACAGCCCAGGTTTCTCGGATGAGGAGCGGTCGGGCATGACACACCTGCTGGAGGCTGGCTTTGTCGACACTTTCCGTCACCTGCATCCTGACGAGCCAAGGCATTACTCGTGGTGGAGCTACCGCGCAGGTGCCCGGGCCAGAAACGTCGGGTGGCGGCTGGATTACTTCCTTATTTCCGAGCGACTCGTCCCCTGCCTTCAGGACGCCTTTATCCTGTCGGAGGTTCATGGCTCCGACCATTGCCCCGTTGGTATAACCCTGGACCTGGATAAACTTTAGGCCTGCCATGAAACCCTACCGCATCCTTTTTGTCTGCATGGGCAACATCTGCCGCTCCCCGGCGGGTGAGGCTGTCATGCAGAAACTGGTCGAGGAGAAGGGCCTCGAGGATCAAATCCTTTGCGACTCCGCCGGCACCATCTCCTTTCATACCGGAAACCCACCGGACCATCGAATGCACCAGGCCGCCGCACGCCGTTACATCCGCACAGGCGGACGGGCCCGCCAAGTCCTACGTGAAGACTTTCAGGTCTTTGACCGCATCCTTGCCATGGATGGCGACAACCTCCGCGATCTGCTGGCCCTCGCTGAAACCGATGAGGAGCGTGATCGGGTGCGACCGTTCTGTAACTACTGCGAAGATCATGAAAACCGTGACGTCCCCGATCCCTACTATGGCGGCCCGATGGGATTCGAGCTGGTTCTTGACCTGCTTGAGGACGGATGCCGGCAGTTGCTGCAGGAGGCCTGCGACGCCCTGGAAAAGAAATGATGGAGCCCCCCCACCTGGGCAGAAGGAAGATGACAGCATCCCATGAAGACTATTTGCCAGGCAATCGCCAAAACCACAGGCAGGGCGACTGATTTTGCCTCAGCCTCGCCCATCGGTGGAGGCTGCATCAACGATGCACACCGGCTGGAAACCTCCAGTGGCACATTCTTTGTAAAACAAAACCGGACGTCGTTCCTCGAGGCATTCCAGGTGGAGCAACTTGCCCTACAGGAAATGGCAGACACGAAAACCATTCGCGTCCCGAAACCCATCTGTGGCGGAACCGCCGATGGCCGCGCATTTCTCGTCCTGGAACACATTGAAATGGGGTCGCCGGGACAAGGCAGCCAACGACGGGCCGGGGAACAGCTTGCCAACATGCACCGCAACAGGGGCAGGGCCTTTGGATGGCATCGCGACAATACCATCGGGGCCACACCGCAACCAAACCCGTTCACCGACAACTGGATCGAGTTCTACGGTGAACATCGACTGGGATTCCAATTCAACCTCGCCCGCCAGGGCGGCAAATCCTTCCGGGGTGCAGACGATCTCCTGGGCCGATTGGGGGATTACTTTGAAGGCTACGACCCTGAACCCTCCCTTCTGCATGGTGACCTTTGGGGCGGCAACATTGGTTACGACGAGAAGCACCAGCCCGTGGTGTTTGATCCCGCCACCTACCACGGGGACCGTGAGACAGACCTGGCCTTCACAGAAATGTTCGGCGGCTTTGGCCCGGACTTTTACCGCGCCTATGATGAGGCATGGCCACGAGACTCCGGCCATCCAGTGCGCAAGAAGCTCTACAATCTTTACCACTACCTCAACCATCACAACCTCTTTGGCGGTGGCTATGCCGGGACTGCACAGGCCATCATCAACGACCTGCTGGCCCATTGAAGAAAATCTACATGTTCCATGGATAATTCAAACCCGGACAATCCGAGCCTCATTCAAAGCCGGCAAAACCCAAAGATTAAATTTCTGGCGGGACTGCGCAAGAAACGGGACAGGGACCGCCATGGATGCTTCCTTGTTGAGGGAGGCAAGGAGCTTGTGAACTTCCTTGCAGCCAAACGACCGCTTGAAGAACTTTTCCACTGCCCGAAATTCACGATGGGCAAGGATCAGCCCCTTCTGGAAAAGGCGCAGGCAAGCGGGACGCAAATTATAGAGCTCTCACCGCATGCCTTCGAAAAATGCTCCAATCGGGAAAATCCTGACGGCTGGCTTGGCCTCGCAAAATCCTGGCACCTGCCACTGGATGATGTCGTGTTTTCAGATATGCCCCTCCTGCTCGTCCTGGAAGGAACAGAAAAACCGGGGAACCTGGGCGCAATCCTTCGGACGGCCAACGCTGCCGGCGTGGATGCCGTGATCTGCAACGACTTGATGGTCGACCTGTTCAATCCAAATGTGATACGCGCTTCCAGGGGTTTGCTTTTCCCAATGCAGGTTGCAGTCGCCGAGGCGGGGAACACCGTCGATTTTCTCAAGCAGCAAGGCATCCGGACCGCTGCCACCGTCTGTGGGGATGGCGAGCCCATCTGGTCACGGGACCTTTCCGGTCCCATGGCCCTTGTGCTGGGTAATGAATCCATCGGCCTGAGTGAATTCTGGCAGGAACAGGCAGACATCCGGGTTTCAATACCAATACAGGGTCTTGCCGATTCCCTCAACCTTTCCAGTGCGACCGCAATCTGCATCTATGAGATACTTCGGCAAAATAGTACTTCCCCGTAAAATCACTGTTGTTGACACTTAATTAAAAGGACAGTAAGAAAAACATCACTATAATGTATGTGATTCCTGAAATTACCATTAACAATGGAGACTAAATACGGCAAATGAGCACTGATCAATATACTCAAGAAGAACTTGAAGCCATGATGGGAGGGGCTGCGGCAGCAGCTGGCATAGGCATGTTGGTTGTGGCGATTATATGCACAATCATGGGTGTCCTTATCGTTGCCGGCTTCTGGAAGATATTCACCAAGGCTGGAAAGCCTGGTGTTGCCGCCATTGTTCCCATCTGGAATTATGTGGTAATGGTAGAAATGATTGGGAAGCCAATGTGGTGGGTGATTATGCTTATAGTCCCCTGTACGGCAATTGTGTGGGTATGGATGTTTTATATTGAGCTGGCGAAATGTTTTGGCAAAAGCGCAGGTTTTGGAGTTTGCATGGTGTTTTTCCCATTTATATGCATCCCGATACTTGGATTTGGCAGCGCCCAATATCAAAGGCCTGAAACCGCCCTCAATGAGGCAGGTGGAGGCGATCCAGTCGAATAAAACCCGAGGGGATCAGTTAATTCCCGGTCCACGTGGAAAGCCTTGTCCCAAAGCGGGATAGGAGGCTTTATGGTACGTTACACTAAAACCAGTAATTGAACATTCTTAAATTATGGAAAGAAAAACCTCATCACTGGATTTGTGGAGCATGATCCCTGGTATTTTAACCCTGGTTTGCTGTGGGGCATTATCCATTAATAAAGCGGCATTCCTCCAGTGCCTCTAAATTTGCAACTCCTGGAATCCGTGAAACCTGTTCCGGTTGACCGGCCAAGAGATGGAAAAATTGGTCGGGCCGGTGAGATTCGAACTCACGACCCCCAGTACCCCATACTGGTGCGCTACCAGACTGCGCCACGGCCCGACTCTTTTCGTGGGATTGGACGGGATAGAGTGTAAAAATGCCCGGAAAAATCAAGGACTGAATTAAAGGGTTTTTAAGGTGACGGGGCCAAGGATGCTCACCTTCTCCTGGCTGAAGAGCGATGCCACTCCCGCTGGAGGCGCGTGACATAATTAAGGGGGGCATGGTCCACAAGGAAGTCCGATGGGCGGAATGGGTTTTCCGCCTGCAGGAAAGTATCCACTGAAAATTTTCGTCGACGCCACAAGCGACGAAGCCCGGCGAGCCCACGAAGCAGGTTCCACCGTGCATGCGTCCAGAGTCGACGTCGTCTGCCCACGTGAACATAGTCCAGAGGTCCACCGGGTATCGGCAGTGTTGGGACCACATCCAGTCCATTAACAAGACGATGCACGGTGACATGTTGCAGGGATTGGGCAAAGACACGGTTGCCCACCCTTGGGGAACCGAATGTGTAAAGGGCATGAGGAGCGCGCAACGAGGCGGTCAGGGTTGCCAGGGCGCCACCCAGACTATGTCCGGCAAAGAACACGGGAACAGACACGTCAGCCAAAACCGGGGCAACCTGTTCCCATATTTTCACGAAGGCCTCCATGAACCCTTTGTGCACCATCCCCTTTCCCCACCAACGGACTGCAGGGGCATTCAGGTTTGCCAGCCAATCCTGCAGCTTGCTGGTGCCACGATATAGCAGGATGGCATAGGACTCATCTTTTGAAAGGAGCAGGCTTGCCTGGGCCTCCTCGGGGTTGCAAAGCCTGACCTCCCTAAGGTTTGCCCGATCGAGATAGGCATTTTCCACGGACGTACTGGAGCCAGAGGCACGGGCTTCCTCGTTGTCGGTATTGTAAATCCAGCGACAAAGCTCGGCCATAAAGAGGGCATTGCCTGCATGGTAATTGACATGATCAGGCAGGAATTCAGGTAAATCCCCAAGGTTGAAGAAATTTGTCGCCTGTCCCGGGAAAAACAGGGGTTTCCAGTAGTCGTCCCGTTCCATGGGGCCCTTGGGTTGGAGGGCTACGGAGTCTGCTTCGCCTCTATGGAGGCATCCGTTCCCGTTGCTGCATGCAGGGAATGTCTGCGCTGGCCAGTGCCTCTTCGGAGCCAACCCATGGCCTCAGTCAGGTTTTCCTCATCCGTAAGGCTGGGTCGTGGCCTGGCTTTCACTCGACTCGGGATTCGCCGGGCTGTCATACCACCCGATTGTTGCTGCCAATTGTCTGACGCACGACGCAACCACGAGAAAGCGGCTGAATAATCCACTTGGGGAATAGTTGTCCCGGTTTGGCTGGTGGTATCAGGAGTCGCCTTCTTTACGAGGCGAGACTGAAGCCATAATTTCGACGCAGTAGGGTTTGTTGGCGGCCTTCCCGTTGAATTCACCGCCACAGGTTTTCCGACCGAGAATAACTGCAGGGGAAATTTCAGGGCCTGATCTGGTTGATGGTTGACCAAAGATGGAGGGCCAGCCTTTTGGCCTTGGGAAAGCCACCGGGACAAGGGATCTGCCCCAACAACCACGTCGCCTGTAGGCGGGTGATTACCATCATTCTTTTGCGCGGATCGGCCCAGCCACTGGAAAAGTTGCCCGGTCGCAGCAGTCATGGCTGACTGTCCGGGGGCATTGTCATCCTGGCCGAGGCCGCCTTTCCGAAACCATGCAAGCACCTCGTCCAAGTCACGGTTGCGTCCATGACCCCACGGCTCATTACTTTTATTTTCCTGTAGACGGGCCAGCCAATCGAGGACGGCCATCTGCTTGCGGGTTTCGGCCAGGGAGTCTGGCGCCTTGTTCGATTGGCTGCGTTGAAGGAGCCAGGCAAATGCGTCTGCCGGGCCATCAAATTCATCCAGCAGCCCCAAAGAATCCACGGGCTTGGGCAATGCATGGCCCTTGAGCCATGCCGCCACATCGTCTGTCGGGGCCTGCAGATTCTCCGGTGTTTCAACAGCTGATCCTGGTCGAGGCCATGCGAAAGGTTTTCTCGTCCCGGGCTCCTCCGGGGTGTCGTTCATCTCTGCATTCGTTTTCAAGAAGGCGGTGCGAACATTTTCGGGAAGTGGTCGAGGTTTCTCGTGTTTCTCCGGGGTAGGATCAGCAGGAGACGGGGTGGCTGGACGTGTATTTGATGGAACCCCGCCCTCCCCGGCCGGACCCGCCAAATCCGGTTCTGCGAGATCTTCCGGCTCCTCCATGGGATATACCGGCAGGTCCATGGCCTGACTGGTTTTTTGCAGATGGGAACCTGCCTGAACCACCCCAAGCTCGGAATCCCCGGAAAACACCGGCACATCCCGAACAGCCCCATTGTCAACTGGAAACACAGGCAAGTCCCCGCGGGTCGTTTCCCCCTTGGGCGCACCAGACGATCCGGCTACACCAGGCAAGCCGAGGGTCAACCAGGCGTCATCCTCTCCGCCATGGACACGGAATTCAGTTTCGAGCCCGCCTGGCGCTGTCTCCAGGCTGGCAATCGTTATGGTTGCCTCCCCTTCCATCGGTTCGGGCGCAATCATGGAAGTTGGTGGATGCTCAACGGACTGTGTCTTCTGAGACGCACACCCTGCACCAATAACAGGCAGGACCCAGAGCAAAATTAATGGTGGATGTTCGCGAAACATGTATTAATTGGAGGTCTTGGTCTCGATACTGGAGACTTCCGGCTGCATGGATTTTTGAATAAGTTCGGAAATTTCACTCAGGCTGTGGAGATTCTTTTCCTTCAATTCAAGGGTCAGGGAAAAGCGTCCTTCATATGGGCTGTCCACATTGCGGGAGAATACAACGTTGTCCATCGCCTCATCGGCTCCAAGAAGCTTAACAAATTTGTTTTCTGAGGGCTCAGGCTTCTCGAGTATGGTGCAAAAACTGGTGAAATCCAACTTCTCCACGCAAAGGAGCATCAGTTGATCCTGGGCGGTGTTGGCATCGCCAGGTCGAATATCCTGCAAGGCAGAGCGAAGGGACAAGATGCCTGCATCGAGCAAACGCTTTTCACGATAATAATACCTGCCGTCCACCATTGCCACACCTTTGTCAAACGTGACTTCATACGTGCTCTGGAAATCCAGGAACTTGCGAAGCCGGCCGTAAAGAGGCGAACCGGCGGCATCACGATTCATCTCCCGGAAAAAGGCGGTCCCGTCAAACCAGAGCCCCAGATCGTATTGGGCCTGCATGTGTCGGACGAAAGTCTTGCTGGAAGCCAGGGTGGGTGCGTTGCCGGAAAAAAGATTCTTGATTTCATCCCGAAGCCCTGCGTCTCCAAGCTGGCCCAGCGGATCCTCGTAAATGGCCAGGGCCGATTGATCAAAAGCCACAGCCAATCGACGGTCGCGATGGTAGAAGGCCTTGAAGCCGTTGTCAATTTCCACCCTCCAGCGACCACCGATGGTTCCCAGGAGTGTATGGGCAAGCTGCACCTCCAGGGAACCAGGACGCTCCAAACTGAACAAAACACCCGATGCCGGGTAGGAGGCAATCGCACCAGGTCCCTTGGGGGCATCCCCCGGCGGAAACTTGGAAAAGAAAAACGCTGGGCGTGCTCGGGCAAGGCCATATCCTGCCGGGTCGGAACAAATTAATTTGAGCTCCCGGGCAAGGTTTGGTGCAATGGAACTGGTCAGGCCACGTTTAAGCAGGTCGACGAATTCCGCGCTGTCGAGGACATTGTCGAAACTTCTAAAAGTCATGACAAATACGGAATCCGCTGGAATCCGCTGATAAAGTGGTGCATCGGCCAGGATCGAGGAACCGGCATCTTTTTTCTGCGGGGAGAACAGTGCCTGACGAAATTTCTCCAGCGGCGTGGCGTCGGGGTTTTCCTTTTGTCCGGCTTCTGCAACACTGGAGTCCACTTCTGACGAACCCCATTGTAGGCCGCCTTTTTGCAGAACCATAAACCCACCACCAAGTATCAGCCCGAGAATCAACACTGCCATGGCAGGCTTTAGAGCAAATTTCCAAAACTCCTTTTTATTAACTTCATCCTTGATCAACGCCACGTTGAAGGCAACAACCAGGGTCACCGCCAGCGGGTCGAAAACCACGACAATCACAAGGATGAACCACTTGACAACGCTGTCCATGGCCTTTGTTTCAGCACGCCACACCAAAGTCTTGTCGCCAGTCGCACGCGCAGCCTCAATGGAGTCTTGAAAAAATGCGCGCGCTATAAACTTGAAGGCGCCGATCTCCGTGTGATCCACCTGCGTGAGGATTGCTGAAATCTCTGCCTCCGGCTTCCGCTTGCCGGTTTCGGCCTTGAGGGTTCCCGCCTCATTATCCTGAATGGCATACTCTGCCTTCAGGATGAGGTCCTCCTCCTTGCGCACCTCGGCGGCAATTGTCTGCACTTCACCCTTGATGCCGCGAATTTCATTTTCCACGCCGGTCATTTCTCCCAGCACCACGGTGATTTTTGCCTCATGCTGCTGCTGGGCTTCGACATCCAGGGTCTTGGCCTTGTCAGCAAGCCTGCCAATGGATGCATTGTGCGCAGTGATGTCAGCTTCCTGTTCCTTGATGCGCACATCGATGCGGGCAAGGTTTTGTTGAAGGCGGTCGCGAGAAATCTTTATATTTTCATTGAGCGAGGCCACATGTGCACGAAGGGCGTCCCGTTCAGGCTTTTGCTGGAGGCGCAGCTCCTCCCCTTTTTTTACATAGTCATTCTTGAGAAACCCACCAGGCCCCTTGTCGGTCAGGATTTTGACTGCATTGTCCAGCACCACCATCCGCTCATTGGCAAGGAGGGCCTGCTTCTGGTAGTTGGCAATTTCACTGTTTGATGCCTGAACAAGCTGCAGCTTGGCATCCTCACGATCATCAATTTGTAGGTGAACCTGTGCGATGAGCGCCTTCAGGCGCACGCGCTCATCCGCGATATGTTTCTCATTCGCAGGCACCGCATCGGGCGTCTGCCTCCGCAGGGCCTCCACTTGCTGCTCCATCGTTTGGATTCTCTGCTCACGCTCCAGGATTCTATCCTCCAGGGATGAAGTCTTTGTCTGGTAGGCGCCGATCTTGGCCCGATGTTCCGCTATCTTGTCTTGTTGTACCCGGATGTCGCCCTGGAAGACCTTGGCCTGTTGATCAAGCAATGCGATTTCCCCCTCAGGAGAAGCAAGGTTGTTGCGCAGGGTCTCAACCTTGAGATCATTATCGCGGAATGCCTTGGAAAGGAAACCATAGATGCCAAACGAGGTGATTGCCACCAGTAGAAGGACTGCAGAAAATAAATAAGTGCGCAGTCCCAGGCTGCTTTTCTTCCAGTATCGATAAAGAAAGGAGGCCGCCACCAACTTGCCCACCTCCAGACTCGCTGCCATTATAATCACCGCATTCCTGATCCATGGCGAATTGCCCTCAAAAAGATCTGCTATGCCAATGACGCTGAAAAAGCCCGCACAGCCTGCAATCATCAAGGCGGTGAAGCCAATTAAAACAGTATATGCTGACAAATTATCTGTCCTTTCCTCACAAAAAAATCCTCGTTGTTTGTCTCAAAAATGCCCAAGAGTTAATGAACCCTCGTTGTGAGCAATTGTGAATAAGTATAGAAATTGCAAGCTTTTTCTGGGTCGTTTGATTATAACAACAGAGACAGTCAAAACCGGTGTATGTTCAATATCAGAGGCAAGCATTCAAGCTCCTGCCTTGATTTGACAAAATAATCACTCAAAACGTAATGGCTATATTGACCCAAGCAAAAGGAAGGTATTATTAATGACACGTGCAGAAGGCATGAACTACGCCCCAAAGGGGAAATCAAGGCCTGTGGTGCAAGCAGGAGAATTCAAGTTCGCAGCCGCGCAATTGGACCACGGTCATATTTACGGCCAATGCAATGGTCTTCTGGAAGCCGGGGCAGAAATTAAATATGTGTACGATCCGGACCCGGAAAAAGTACGTACCTTCCAGGAGACTTTTCCACAGGCCAGGGCCGCAGAAAGCCTTGATCAAATACTGGACGATGGGGAGATTCAGTTGGTTGCGGCGGCGGCCATTCCCTGTGACCGCGGCCCCGTTGGAATGCGAGTGCTGGATGCCGGCAAGGATTATTTCACGGACAAGTCCCCATTTACCACGCTGGCACAACTGGAGGAGGCAAAAGCAAAGGTCGCGGCAACCGGCCGCAAGTACATGGTCTATTACGCGGAAAGGCTTCACCAGGAGGCGGGGTTTCACGCCGGGGAATTAATAAGGGAAGGGGCGGTCGGGGATGTGGTACAGGTTCTCATCATGGCACCCCACAGGCTTTCCAGGGACAAGAGGCCGGATTGGTTTTTTGAGAAGGAAAAGTACGGTGGGATACTGACAGACATTGGTTCCCATCAATTTGAACAGTTCCTGACATATGCTGGGGCTTCGGACGCCAGAGTGAACTTGGCCCGGGTGGAAAATTTCGCATCTCCGGACAAGCCCGGACTGGAGGATTTCGGTGAAGCTTCACTCACGGCCGACAATGGCGCATCCTGTTACTGTCGTGTTGATTGGTTCACGCCGGACGGTCTAGGTTTCTGGGGAGACGGGCGGGTTTTTGTCGTTGGGACAAAAGGGACCATGGAGGTCAGGAAATATTGTGATGTCACACGACAAGGGTCGAACAAGATTTTCCTGGTCGACGGCGAAGGGGAAAAGCTTATTGAGTGCAAGGGCCGGGTGGCCTTCCCTTTTTTTGGGCAGCTCATCCTTGACTGCCTCCACCGCACGGAGACCGCCATGACACAGAAGCACGCCTTCAAGGCCGCAGAACTTTCCATGCTTGCCCAAAAGATGGCAGATGAAGCGCAGTAACAAGGTGCTTTTGGCAGAAGGCGAATCCATGACCTGCAAATAGAAACCACTCACAGACCCTCCAGGTGAAAACCAAACTCAAGCGCAAACCGTTCTTTCCCGTTAGCAAGAAGTTGGACGGTTTTCTCAAAAAACATGGCAGGAACCTGGAGTTGCCGGTGACCTACGAGGAACTCTGCAATTTTGAAAGTTCCTACCCGCTGCTTGACAAAAGGCAACGGGACACCCTGTGGGAAAACCCCATTTATAATCCGCAAAAGATAGAGCAATTAAACCGCACCCTGGCTGAAACCTACATTTTGTTGAAAACCGGCGGCGACCTTTCTGCCGTTGAGCATCTAATGGTTGACCGGATTGATTATTGCGCATTCGGCAACTCCTGCCCTTTCCGCATTCGAATCATCAACCAGTTCAACGACAACTATGATTACTACTACATCAAGCGTGCCGATGCCTCCCGGGTTTATGGTTTGGCGCTGGAACAAATCCTGTCTCCGAATGCCATGCATTTCCTCGTTGACCGGGGCACACTCCTGGAGGAACACATTGCCGGCATTCCGGGAGATGAATATATCAAGCGCTACAAGGATCACCTTGGCCTGAATCGAATAAGAATCGCCAAGGAGTTTGTGAAGTTCAACGAGCGGTGCTTCATCCGCCTCCTCGGAGATATGCGCGCCTACAATTACATTGTGGACATGACACCGGATTTTGAGGAAATCCAGTACCGTGTGCGTGCGATCGACTTTGACCAGCAGTCCTACGAGGGTCATCGCAGTTTTTACCTGCCTCAATTCTTCAAGGGCAACAACCCGATCGTCGAGCTTTGTACCCAGAGCCTGAACAAGGATACGATTGAGCAATACCAGATTGAGGAGCGTACCCTAATCGGGCGCCGATATCACTCAGCCCAGAAGCAGATGCAGCAACTGATGGAGTGCATGTGCAAGGAAAACCTTTCATCACCAGAAAAAATCAAGCAACTCCGGGGGGAACTGGCTGAATTCCACAACAACAAGGTTTTTCTGAAATGCAGGACCATGGGAGATCTTGTTTTATACAATATTGGCACCATGCTCAACGAACCGGAGATACTGACCATTGCCTCCAAGAATCAATCTTGACCCCTTTGAAAACCTGGGCCCTACGAAAGGGTTCTGATTCATGGCGGCAAGTCACTTAAAGCCATGGCTGATAAGGCTGTCTCATTTCTTATATAATCAAGGGGAATAGAAAATAGAAACCTCTTGCGTTCCACGAAAAAAAAAATTGATGTTCATTTTGTGCGAAATTCTGGGGTAGGTTTCGCACAATTCTTCATGATACATAGTGGCGCGCAACCTTGGGGTAGGTTGCGCGCCTTATGTTTTTTCCGGGGGGTCAATGGATCACCGAAATCGGCCACAAATGGCTTGTAGCGCCGGATACAATGCAATTCCCTAAAAGGGCTCTCGGCAATCGAGCAGACTGGCCCTGCCGGAGTTAACAGCATGGAATGACAGGTCGTTCAACCTCCCAGAACAGGGACCAACTGCCTGAGACACCTCATGATTCGCGTTTGAAACATGCAACAAATAATCCCTGAATGGCCATTGGCCCAATGAGAGGTGATGTTATGGCATGGGTTGGGCCGCCAGGCTGTAACAGGTTGTCCGTCCTCCGATGCGTTCACGGACCAGGGGGGTGCCAGTACGGGGGCAGGTTCCGCCATCCTTCCAGCGATGGGGGAAAAGCCAGGATTGTGGGGGATCCTCCCAATTCGTCCCGATGACACGAAGGGCATCCGCCGACACCTCCTTGATCCTGTTGAATAATTGAAGAATTTGGGTGTCACCAAGATTCCCGGCCAAAATGGACGGATGCAGCCCGGCCCGCCACAGGATTTCATCCCCCATCCAGTTACCAATTCCGGGAAAAAAGGCCTGATCCAGTAATGCCGCCTTCAGGGGGGAACGTGAGCGGCGCTGCAAGGCGTTGTTCAATCGCGTCAGGTCAAATCCCTCCTCAAGGACCCCCGGGGGGAGCGAGTCCCACCACTTTGGCAGGCCTGGGCCATTATGAAATCTCAACAGGCCAAACTGTCGGTAGTCCTGAAAAACGAGTGAAACGCGGGCAAAGGAAATGACAAGATGATCATGTTTGCCGGGGTCGTGACCTGCATTCGCGTGAAACAGGTTGCCGGACATTCCAAGGTGTACGCCCAGACAGGCCCCACCGGAAAAACGAAACAGCATCTGCTTTCCGTGGGTCTCCGAGCCGCGCATGATTCTGCCAACCAGGCCGGCGGTCAGGGTAGAGGCATGGACCTCGCGAAAAATTCTCTTGTCGCCATGGCAATGAACAGCCTGCACTTTGCGCCGCAGGCCTGGGTTCCAGCACTTTCGATAATACTCGACTTCGGCAAGTTCGGGCATGGCTGCGTTTTCAAATGGCGGTTTTTTCCATTGATTAATAAGATGCGGTTCCTAATTTGACCCGTCCCCCTTGATAAGGCAACCCACCCTTTCCAATCCCAGTTCCCCAAAAATTATGAGTGTAAAAGTAGGCGTTATCGGCGCTGGCGGCATGATGCAGTATCATGCCGCCGGATTCATCGAGGGTGGCGCGGAAATCGCCGCCATCGCAGACATGAACTTTGCTGCTGCTGAAAAAGCCGCCAGGGAATATGGTGCTGATGCATTCGATGACCCTGGCAAAATGCTGGCCACCGCTGATATAGACGCTGTGACTGTGATCACCCCCAATAAATTTCACAAACCCCTGGTCATCCAGGCACTGGAGGCAGGCAAGCATGCCTTCTGTGAGAAACCACCGGCACTAAACGCAGATGAAGTCCAGGACATGAAGACTGTTGCCGAACAGGCAGGCAAGGTCCTCATGTTCAATTTCAATAATCGCGCAAGGCCCGAGTCCTACGCCATGATGGACTATATCCAGGCAGGCGACATCGGCACCATCAACTCCGCCCAGTGCCAGTGGATTCGCAGAACTGGCATCCCTGGCTTTGGCGGCTGGTTCACAAACCGGGCACTATCCGGCGGCGGGCCACTGATTGACCTTCTCCACATGCTCGACCTTGGCCTTTACTTCATGGGTTGTCCCGAGCCGGAGTGGGTGCTTGCGCAAACATTTGATGACTTTATTCAGGACAAGGGCTTCAAGGGGCCATGGGGCATCCCCGATGTGGCGGACGGAGTCACGGACGTCGAAAGTGCGGTCCACGCCATGATACGCTTCAAAAGCGGACAAGTACTCACCTTCCGCAATTCCTGGGCCGAAATGAACCACCGTGAAGTTGTCTCCGTTGTCTTTCAGGGAAGCAAGGCCGGCGGCAAAGTGGAACGGCTTTTTGGCATCGACGGGCTTGATGAGACCGCGCTCGACACCTGTGAGCTATACGTCCAGGAAAATGGCAACTCCGTGACTCGCGGCATTGTTACGGAGACCTGCGAGGACATGGGGCGTATTCGCTCCGCAGAAAACTTTATTCGCACCATCAACGGGGAGGAAGCGCCTCTCAACACACCCGCACAGGCCCTTGGGTTGATGAAGATCATCGACGCCACCTACCAATCTGCCCGGAGCGGGGCACCCGTTCAAGTTTCCTGAAATTAATACAAACCGCTACCCAAAAAACATCATGGCCAGACCCGTAACACTTTTCACCGGCCAGTGGGCCGACCTCTCCATCAGTGAACTCGCCCCCAAGGCCAAGGAAATGGGCTTTGACGGGCTTGAGCTTGCCTGCTGGGGCGACCATTTCGACGTCGACCAAGCCTTGGCCGATGACAACTACGTCAGCGAGAAGTGGCAACTCCTCCAAGACAATGGCCTCGAGTGCTTCTCCATCTCCAACCATCTTGTTGGCCAGGCCGTCTGTGATCTCATCGATGAACGCCACCAGGCCATCCTCTCCCCCAAAATCTGGGGTGATGGTGCACCTGAGGGTGTCCGCCAGCGTGCGGCTCAGGGAATGATCGATACCGCAAAGGCTGCTCGCAAGTTCTTTGATTGTCGGCCCGGTGGACCCAATGACTTCCCCGTGGCTGTCAACGGCTTCACAGGCTCCAGCATCTGGCACTCAATTTACGCGTTTCCCCCCACAGACCAAAACTACTGGAACAAGGGTTTTGAGGACTTTGGGAATCGTTTCGGCCCCATCCTCGACGCGTTCGAGGCTGTGAATGTAAACTTTGCGCTCGAAGTACACCCCACCGAAATCGCGTTTGATATCGCGTCTGCCGAGCGTGCCATTGAGGCCGTGGGAGGCCATAAGCGTTTTGGCTTCAACTACGACCCCTCCCACCTCGGCTACCAGGGAGTGGACTATGTGAAATTCATACGCAACTTCCCTGACCGGATTTACCACGTTCACATGAAGGACGTCTGGTGGGGTCATGGGGATGGTACGGTCGGCGTCTTTGGTGGCCATACCGACTTTACAGACCCCCGTCGCTTCTGGGACTTCCGCTCCCTTGGACACGGCGACATCAACTTCGAGGAGATCATTGTCGCCCTGAATGATGTCAACTACCTGGGTCCCCTCTCCATTGAATGGGAAGACGGTCGCATGGATCGTTTCCACGGTGCCGCTGAAGCCTGTGCCTTCACGAAGAAGGTGGACTTCAAGCCCAGCACCCTTGCTTTCGATTCCGCCTTCGACAAGGAAAACCAATAACCCCAGCCCAACCGATTAAAATGAAAAGAAAACTACGAATGGGAATGGTCGGCGGCGGACGCGGTGCCTTCATTGGCGGTGTCCATCGTTGCGCCGCCGCCCTTGATGGCGGAATAGAACTTGTTGCAGGAGCCTTTTCCTCCGACCCCAAGAAATCCAAGTTATCCGGAAGGGATCTCCACCTGGATGCCAGGCGTGTCTATTCAACTTATCAGGAGATGGCCGAAAAAGAGGCCGCGCTTCCGGACAACGAGCGCATCGACTTCGTAACCATCGTTGTGCAGAACTATCTGCACTTCGACGTGGCCAAGACCTTCCTGGAGGCCGGCTTCAACGTGATCTGCGACAAACCGGTCACCCTCAACCTTGAGCAGGCCCGAGAACTGCGAAAGGTCATCAGAAAAACAAAGAAGGTTTTTGCGCTAACTCATAACTACACAGGCTACCCGATGGTAAAGCTAGCCCGCGAGATGGTTGCCAAAGGCAAACTCGGCAAAATCATCAAGGTCGTCTGCGAGTACCCTCAAGGCTATGCCATCACGGCCCTGACCGGCGAGGACAAGGCGATCGCCAACTGGCGCGCCAATCCCAAGATTGCCGGTGTCTCCAACTGCATGGGTGATATTGGCACCCATGCCGAGAACCTCGTTCACTACATTACAGGCCTGGAGATAGACCGGCTTTGCGCAGACCTTTCAGTGAATATCCCAGGTCGCACCCTTGACGATGACGGGAACGTGCTTGTGCGCTTCAAGGGTGGCGCCAGAGGCATCATCTATGCATCCCAAGTCTCCAATGGAGACGAGAACGACCTCAACATCCGTGTTTATGGAACCAAACAATCCTTTGAGTGGCACCAAGAGGACCCCAACGAGCTGATCGTCAAGGACGCACGTGCCCCACGCCAAATTTACCGAAGGGGCAACGATTACATAGGAGGCGCAGCCGCAGCCAACACGAGGATTCCTTTTGGTCACCCCGAGGGTTTCATCGAGGCATTTGCCAACGTCTACAATGCCGCTGCACTGGCAATCCATGACGAGGTTGCTGGAAAGTATCCCCGCAAAAGTGGCTATGATTTTCCAGATATTCGTGATGGCATCATCGGCATGGCCTTCATTGAAACCGTGGTGAAAAGCTCCAAGTCCAAGGAAAAGTGGATCAAATTCCCGCGCATTTAATATTTCCAACGACTACTGCAACTACTGCAATAATTGGGCCGTCCCTTAGGCAAGTGGGATATCTCCCAGGCTGAGCCTGCGGATCACATTTGGCAGGAGTTGGTGCTCAGCAGCGTGGACCTTGGCTTCCAGGGTTTCAATTGTGTCCGTATTCGCAACAGGTACCAACGCCTGGTCAATGATTGGGCCGGCGTCCACGGTGGGTGTAACCCAATGGACCGTGCAGCCGGTAAATTTCACGCCGTATTCAAAGGCTTTTTCAATTGCATGGAGTCCGGGAAAGGCTGGAAGCAGACTGGGATGCAGGTTGATGATCCGGCCATGGAATGCCTCAATGAAAGGTGGCTTTAAAACCCTCAAGAGGCCGGCGAGGACAATCAGGTCAGGCTTCCATTGACAAATTTGTTGTATCCAGGAGTGCTCCGCCTCCCCCTCCAGTTTTGTCTTGAAGGGACCAGGATGGAGAAAGCTGGCAGGAATATCCAGTATGGCGCCATGGTCGAGTATTGTCGCGTCTTCCCTGTCCGCACCAATGGCAACAGCTTTTGCCCTGCCAAGCGATCCTGCCTTTTCGGCATCAAGGATGGCTTTTGCATTGGACCCGGTGCCGGACCCCAGGATTACAAATCTCATCGTGGTTTGGTTGATTGAGTTCCCATTATTTTGGAAATGTTATGTGGCCTCGCAAATCCGGGCAATTAGGTCCGTGGTGCTGAAGCCAGCCAGAAAGGGCAGGAACTCAATTCTTGATCCCACTAACTGAAGTGCATGTTTTTCCCGTCCATCCAATGTCTTTATCGAATAGTCCCCGGCTTTTGCATAAACATCCGGCTTAAAGGCTTGAATCTCTGCATCCAGCCTGGAGGACTGAAAAATAAAGAGGCCGGAAACACAATCCAAGGCCGCAAGAGAATAAGCTCGAAATGCCTCGGGCAGAATCGGTCTCTTCGGTCCCTTGATCTTTTGGACACTGACATCTCCGTTAAGTGCAATCCAGAGTTGGTCGCCCAGCTTGGCGGCATTGCGCAGAAAAAAGAGGTGGCCCGGGTGCAGGAGATCGAAACACCCATTGGTCAGGACTATTTTTTGTGTATGATACTCCGGACGGTTCCGAATGCCAACGGCTTCTTCCAGGGAGAAGAGTTTCGAGTTCGCAGGGAGGTGTTCGGGGTTCACGATCTCTTGCATGAAGGGGCTTAGAGGTCCTCAAAAAAGCGCTTGGCCTTGGCCCAGAAGGTTTCACCTATGGGATTGGTCGCATCGCCGGAAATGTCTGCAAATTCCTCCAGCTTTTCCTGTTGCTCCCGAGTCAGTTTCTTGGGTACATCAATGGTCACACGAATCAATTGGTCGCCACGCCTGCTTGTGCGGACATTAGGCATCCCGTGGCCCCTTAACTTGAAAAGTTGATTTGATTGGGTCCCTTGGGGAATCTTGAGATTTACACGTCCTGTCAAGGTGGGTACCTGAACACTTCCACCCAAGGTTGCCAATGTGAATTTCAATGGCATTTCACAAAAGAGATCATCCCCGTGGCGTTCAAAAATTTCATGCTCCTTTACGTGTATGATCACGTAAAGGTCGCCAGAGCCACCACCCATTACCCCCGCCTCCCCATTGCCTTGGGAGCGAAGTCGTGAGCCATTATCCACTCCTGCCGGCACCTTGACCTTGACCTTGCTTGTTTGTGTAACGCGCCCCTCACTGCTACATTCCCGGCAGGGGTTTTTGATGCGGACCCCGCTTCCACGACAATCTGGACAGGTTTGCTGAAAGGTAATAAATCCCCTGTTGGAAGAAACCTGACCCAGGCCGCCACAGGTCGAGCACTGGTCCATTCCACTGGCTGATGCCGCGCCGGTACCGTTACATGAGCCACATGCAACAGGCCTGCGGTATTTGATTTCCTTTTCCACACCCACCGCTGCTTCACGAAGAGTTATTTCCAAATCAAAACGCAGGTCATGCCCTGCCGCAGACCCAGTCGAGGATTGGGTTCTGCGTCCGCCGCCACCGAAGATTTCATCAAAGATACCACCGCCACCGCTAAAAGCTTCACGAAAAAGGTCAAATGGGTCATGAAACCCGCCACCGCCTGCTGAATGGGTTCCACCAGGCTGAAAGGCAGCATGTCCAAAACGATCATAAGCTGCACGTTTCTCGGGATCCTTCAGCACCTCATAAGCCTCCGATGCCTTTTTGAACATTTCCTCCGCTTTCTTGTCCCCGGGATTCTTGTCCGGATGATATTTGACCGCTTTCTTGCGATACGCTTTTTTCAAGGCGCCCGCATCAGCGTCACGAGAAATTCCGAGAATTTCATAGTAGTCTTCGTTGGCCATGGCAACAGGAGACACAAGCGGACGGCTCAACCCTCCGCAGTTGAAGGGGGCTCCTCTATCTCCCCTGCAGGTCCGGTCGAGACAACCACCGAGGCCGGCCGAAGTAATCTATCCTTGAAGTTATAACCCACACGGACTGTCTCTGCGACATGGCCTTCCGGTATCTCATCACTGGAAAGCTGGGAAACACTCTCGTGGAGCTTGGGATCAAAGGCCGTGCCCGTAGGGATAACCTCAACCAGGCCGCGACGGCCAAGGATGTTCTTAAACTGCTCCAGAACCAGGGCGAACCCCTGGGTGATGTCTTCAGCTTTCGGGTGATCTTCCGCTGCCTTGAGGCCTAGTTTGAGGGTATCAATTGCTGGAAGCAGGTCTTCTATGAGGATTGCCTCTGTTTCAGATCGAAAATCCTCACGCTCACGCATTGTGCGTTTCCTGTAATTCTCGTAATCGGCGGCGGTCCTCAAGAGACGGGCCTGAAGGTCTTCCTTTTGTTCGTGGAGATCTTCAAGTTTGGCTTGGAGTTGGCCGGCCGGGTCCTCTGGATGCACAGCCTCGGGTGGCGCAGCGGTCAAGTCTGCCTCGGCGGCTTGGTCATCTACCTCCGCTTCAGGAGTTGTATTGTTGGAATTATCGTCCATTCCGGTAAAAGGGTTGCTTAAAAAATTGAGCGCTGGCGTTTAATTCAAGTTTTGCTCCCTGGCGAGTTTTTTCCGAGAAAACGATCCGTCACCAAAATGGTGGTGTTAGCCTCCGCAACAAATTCAAACCCAAGTGTGTAAGGTAGAATTACATTATCCCCCTTTTCAAGAAACTCTCCTGTTCCCACCTCCTCCAGGGTTCCCTCCACCACGTGGACAAGCCTGGTGTCTTCCCCTGCAGGAAAGACCTGGCAACTGCCTTCCTCATTGAAAACGTGACGGATGATGCGAAATTCATTACAATCAGCAAGAACCTCAAATGGGGCAGGTGGATTCGTTATGCGCAAGGGCTCCGGCTCAAAATCATGAAAGTCGATGCAGCGCAAGGATTCCTCCACATGCAATTGTCGGGGTTGACCGTCCAGGCCCAATCGACCCCAATCATAAACCCGGAAGGTCGTATCGGAATTTTGTTGGATTTCCAGGATGAGGTTTCCAGCATCAATGGCATGCAGGCGACCGCTTTCCACAAGAAGGGAGTCCCCTTTAAGTGATGTAAAAGAATGAACACAATCCTTCAGGGATTCCTTCTGCAGTGCCTGCAAAAATTGCTCCCGAACAACCCCCGTCTTTAGGCCAACAATCAAAGAGGCTCCCGGGTCTGCCGCCGC
Organism: uncultured Opitutia bacterium; assembly: GCA_913046175.1. GTDB lineage: Bacteria > Verrucomicrobiota > Verrucomicrobiia > Opitutales > JABJCN01 > JABJCN01. The sequence goes on along the minus strand of CAJWSN010000001.1, from coordinate 10,584 downwards.
CACATACCAGTTTTCCGTCTTGGGTTCACCGCCAAGTTCGGGCGCAACTGAAGCTGGAGGATGAACTTGCAGGCTCAGGCGTTCCCTGCAATCCAGCCACTTGACCAGGACCGGGAAGCGCGATGCCGGATTCCAGTCAGGCCCCATCAGGTCTTCAGCGTAGGATTCAAGTGCTTCCCGCAAAGCCAGCCCTTTCAATGGTCCATTGATAATGACTGACTGAGCCTCCTCCCGGTCCACAATTTCCCAGCTTTCACCGATGGGAGAGCCTGTCGGCAGTTCACGATGCAAATGGGTTTTCAGACAAGAGCCACCCCATACTCGTTCCATATATAAGGGTTTAAGTCTAAGGTATCCCAAATCAGTCATTTCATTGCTTTTTTCGATTTTTATTGAATCTTTTTTAAAAAATGTCACTCATAAGGAGTTAGTAAGTTGAGGCAAATAACGAGGATTATAAACGAGGAAAGTGGCAACCAAAAGAACGCGCAAGAAAAAGCAGGAACGCAAGCCCGTAACAAAGAAACCCAGCCCAGGAAAAACCCGCCCGATAATGGGTCTCTTCCTGCTTGCATTGGGGATATTAGGTTTTGCGGCGCTGGTGTCCTATGATGTTAATCAGGATAGTATCAATAACACCAATCCGCTTTCGCATAATTGGGTCGGCATAGTCGGTGCGAATTTTGCAAACTGGGTTTTAGGCATAGTTGGTATAGGATCTTGGTTTATTCCAGTATACATTCTTGGTTTTTCTTATGTATGTATTTTTGGACTGAAAAAGAAATGGGGTTGGACAAAATTGTCACTTTTGGCTGCCCTGCCCTTTTTATTGTGCTCTCTTGCCGGAGGCTTCGGACAGACCATAGATATCCGGGCCAATGGATACTTTCCAAGTGGAAGTCTTGGGGGCAACATTGGCAATGCCATATTTACCGGGGTGATGAACCCCTGGATGGGCAACTTCGGCGGAACCGTCATCCTGCTTGTTGGCTTTTGCTCCGCTTCACTGCTGGTTCTCACGGAAAACCCTGTCAATTTGGTTAATACCATCAAGGAAACCTTCAACCGGGTGGCCAAAAATCGAAAAGCCCGCATCAGGGCCAAGGTAAAAACCAAGGCCACAAAGGCATCTCCGGAAAAAACAGCGACCGTAGCCCCATCACCCGCCTCGCCTTCATCCCAAAAGGAACCCAACGCACCCGTTCAGCAGAAATTACTCCCAGACGAGGATGAGGAGATTATACTTTTTGGAGACTCACCACTTCCCGGGAAAAATGCATCAGGCAGGGCGAAGAAAGCGCCTGTGGTAAAACCGAAAAAAGCCCGCAAGAAAAAGGCTGAAACCCCGAAAAAAGAGGCGAAGAAGACCAAGGAGGCTCCTGCCACCACCAAAGAGGAAAAGTCACCAGAGGAGCCGGTTAAGACAGTTGCGCCAGAGGAAAACACCGAGGAGCCTGAACCCAAGAAGCTCCCCCCCCCGGACCTCAAGGATTTAAAGATAGTCAAGGGCGAGAAAATGGAAAAGGCTGAGATCACCATCCCAGAAAGGGAGGGAGATTATTTTTTCCCCCACCTCGACCTTCTTTCCCAACCACCCGAGGAGGACACAAAGGACACTGATGACCATGAGGAGCGTGCGGCTGCACTGAAGCAAACCCTCAAGGAGTTCAAGGTTGAGGTTGAACTCGGCGAAATCCATGTCGGCCCAGTCATCACTCGTTATGAAGTTTACCCGGCACCAGGAGTCAAGGTCGAGAAGATCGCGGGACTGGACAAGAACATTGCCATGGCACTCAAGTCAGAATCTGTTCGCATTCTGGCCCCCGTGCCGGGGAAAGATTGTGTTGGAATTGAAGTCCCCAACAAGAAACCCTCCCCGGTATGCATGCGCGAGATCGTGGAATCCCGCGCATGGGCAGAATCGAAGGCCGAAATTCCCGTGGTCCTTGGCAAGGAAGCCAGCGGCAAGCCCGTTGTGGCCGACCTTACGAAAATGCCCCACCTGCTCATCGCCGGATCTACGGGGTCAGGAAAGTCAGTCTGCATCAACGCCATTATCGCGTCACTTTGCTACCACTCGTCACCCAACGACCTCCGCTTTATCATGGTCGACCCCAAGGTCGTGGAAATGCAGATATACAATTCCCTGCCCCACATGCTGATCCCCGTGGTTACTGAGCCCAAAAAGGTGCCGGGTGCCTTAAAATGGCTTATTGCCGAAATGCAACGTCGTTACGAGATTTTCGCCAAGGTGGGCGTGCGAAACATGGCAGGCTTTAACGCAAAGATTCTCAAGGACCGGGAAGAAAATGAAAAAGCGGATGAAATGGATGCCGAGATGACACTTCAGGAGCGGGGCGCCATAGAGAGCATAGAAGTCCCGCGAGATGAGGAAATCGAGATTCCCGACACCAAAATGCCCTACATCGTGTGCATAATTGACGAGTTGGCTGACCTCATGATGATCGCCAAGAACGATGTGGAAACTGCCATCGCCCGCATTGCTCAACTGGCACGCGCAGCCGGCATCCACCTCATTCTCGCCACGCAGCGCCCCTCGGTCAATGTCATCACCGGGATTATAAAGGCAAACCTTCCCAGTCGCATTGCCTTCAAGGTCATATCCTGGCAGGATAGCAAAACCATTCTCGATACAAAAGGAGCCGAGGCCCTTATCGGCAAGGGGGACATGCTCTTCATCCCACCGGGTGCGGCAAATGTAGTGCGGGCCCAGGGTGCTTTTGTTTCTGATGAGGAAATTGGCTCCATTGTTGAATTCCTGAAAAAGAACGGCCCACCCGACATCATAGAGGCCATCCAGCAGCAGGTGGACCGCAGCATAGAAAGCGAAGGCAGTGCAGGCGGCGGAAATGAGGATTACGATGACGAAGAGGCAGCCCTCATCCGGGATGCACTGGAAGTCCTTCGCATCACCCGAAAGGCCTCAACCTCCATGATACAGCGTAAGTTGAAGATCGGCTATAACAGGGCCGCCAGAATCATGGATGACCTGGAGGAACGCGGCATTATAGGACCTGACAATGGAAATGCTGCACAAGGTCGTGAAATCCTGGTTGATTTGGAAATGCTTTAGAAAAAAACGTCAATTCAAAGACAAACATTACAACCGAACACTACAGATGCAGACACTAGGGGAAAAGCTTGAGGAAGCACGCACCAACAAAGGTTTATCTATCCAGGAAGCCGCCGAACAAACGAAAATCAGGGTCAGTTTCCTGGAGTCGTTTGAGCAGAACAAATTTGATTTTGACCTGCCAGAAATATATAAAAGGGGGTTCCTAAAGAATTATGCAGAACTGCTGGGGCTGGATCCCGGAGATGCAACGGCAGAATTTGGCCGAGAGATGGGAACAAGTTCCTTGGGGCGCAGGAAGGAAAAGCGGGAAAACTTTGGGAAAATCGATCTAACCTCCACCAGTTCTGCCGAGCCAGTGATTGAGGATGATGTGCATACCCTCGCGGAAAAGGCAGAAAACCGTGGATTTAGAAAACTGAAGGAGCCACGGCGAACCCGGAAAGAGCAGAGCTCAGGAGAACAGGGCGACAAGTTACTTTTGGCTGCAGTAGGAGTCAGTATTGCTGCAGTAATAATTGTCGTGGGGTTTCTTGTCTGGATGTTTGGCCCCGACAAGAATGACCCGGATCAAGTCGCCATGAATCCGGAGCCCAAGGTTGCAAGCCCGACCGTGAATCCCGGAGAAGCCGGCCCACAAGGTAGTCCGGCGCCCACTACACCCGCACCGGCGCCGCAGGAGGAAATGAGTCTTGAAGCCAGGGGAGGCGATGTACATGTGATCCTGTTGAGCAGGAGCACACAGCAGAAGGTCTTTGATCAAACGATAAAGGAAGGAGAGGTCGTAACCATCACCAAGAGCGGCGCCATGACCATCATTTTTGATGATGGAGAAAAAATCTATGTTCGACTCAAGGGAAAACTATACAAGATGCCGAACCCGGGGGCGGGTAGAAATCTTATACCTTAAGGCATCACGCAGAGATCAACCGGGTATAGTTTAAAATTCCATATCCTGGTGTCTGCGCAAGCCGGTAGGGGGACCCAGAATTTCCCGGTAAAGGACTGCACGCCTTAGGTTTGCCGAGCCCCTGAGCTTGAGTTTAAACGGGTTGGGAGAAGCAGGATTCGGAACCGGTGGAGGTATTGGTCGAGCCTTGGGTTGCGCTTTGGGCTGGGGATTCTTTTCTTTTTCTGCTGGAACATCTTCGGGTTCCTGTTCCACAAGACCTATGCGCTCCTGGATAACCCGTCGGACTTCAGAAAAAATATCACGGGGGGATGATGCAGATGGCTTCGTCTCCCTCGGTTCGTAAACGGGTGGTTCAACCTGGCTTTCTGAAGCAGGCCGCCCCCTGAGTTTCCCGAAGAGCTTTCCGAGAGCCTGAAAACCAAAAACCAGCAGGATAATAAAAGGGACAAGGATATCAAAAAAATCCATGGTTCTGGAAAAAATTTTCTAGGTCGGGGGATTGAGGTCTTCGGGATCCTTGGAAATGGAATCGCGCATTTCCGTGTCTGCCTGAATATTCTTGAGGCGCATATAATCCATGACCCCCAGGTTTCCGGCTCGAAGAGCGTCAGCCATGGCTGTGGGCACCAGAGCCTGGGCCTCAACCAGCTTCGCCTGCATTTCCTCCACCTTTGCCTTCATTTCCTGCTCGACGGCAACGGCAGCAGCCCGGCGAATTTCCGCCTGGGCCTGAGCCACAATTTTGTCCGACTCCGCCTGTTCGGCCCGCAGTTGCGCCCCCCGGTTTTCGCCAAGATCCACGTCGGCGATGTCAATGGAAAGGATTTCAAAGGCGGTACCGACATCCAAACCACGGCGCAGAACTGAATCCGTGATCGAGTTCGGGTTCTCCAGAACCACCTTGTAGTTCTCGGAGGAGCCTATGGTTGAGACTATGCTTTCCCCGACCCGGGCAATAACCGTCTCCTCCTGGGCACTCCCCACATATCGCTCAAGGTTGCTTCGAACAGTAACCTTGGCGCGCACCTTGACCTGGATACCGTCCTTGGCCACACCGTCGATGGTGTCGCGTCCTTCTATGACACAATCAATCACCTTGGGGTTGATAGAGGTCTGAACTGCCTCGATCACAGACTTGCTGGTACCCTTCGTGGCAAGGTCAATTGCACAGGCCTGAGCCCACCCGAGGGTGATATTGGCCTTTTGGGCAGCAATGATGGCGCGGACTGTGGGGTGCAGGTTCCCTTCTGCAAGGTAATGGGATTCCAGTTCGTCAGTCGAAAGTTCTATTCCTGCCTTTACCGCAGTAATGCGTGCATCAACAATGGCGGAGGCTGGTACCCCCCGCAAGCGCATTGCCACAAGATTTGGGAAGGATACATGTGCCTTGGCCAGCAAGGCCTTTAGCCACGTGCTAAAAAACGAAAGTATGATCAGGAAGACGACCAGGAGCACAACGCCCCCAATGCCAAAGAGTATCAGGTAGATTGGTGTCATGAGAGGATTTGATGAATGGGGATTGTCTAGAGGCTGGTTGATTAGATTTTTAAATTCTTATTACGACAACACGAAAATTATCTTTCCCCACAACCTTAAGGCGTTCTCCCGTTTGAATAAAGCCATCCTTGGAGGTTGCTTCGTACTGGATGCCATCAAGCAGCACCATGCCTGATGGGCGCAGGGGCGTAAGGGCTTCACCGGTTTTGCCAATTAAATCCCCGGAAAGGCCTTCATTGGCCTTGCCCCGAACAGACTTGGAGAGAAAGAGTTGCTTTCCCATCGAGGTACGCGGAAGCCACTTGAATTCCAGAAAAAGTAAAACACCCAGGAAAATGCCACCAATCAAAAAGGTAAAAACACCATGAACCGGTCCGAACTGCACCGCAGCCACAACACAAGCTGAAAAAAACACCAGCAGACCAAGAAAGCCCAAAACAGCACCGGGAATGATGATTTCAAAGCTGATCAACACTGCGGCAAGCAGAATAAGTCCAATAACCCAAATCATGTATTCGACTCCTCCACCAACAAGCAAAAGTCCTCCTGTCCGGTCACGCGAATTCCAAAGCCACGGGGAATTGTCCCCACATTGACTCGCGCCTGATAGCGCCTGCCATCAATTTCAACTTCACCACTTGGAAACAAGTCGGTCATGGCCACACCAGCGGACCCGGAACCAGGCAGGGTCGGATCCTGGTTGATTGCCGAGCCGCCGCCGGAGACCATGGGATCCATGTTTCCAACCGCTTCCTGCAATACAATCCGATCCCAGAGGAAGGTTCGGGGGAGAAACTTCACCATGAAAACAGCCCCGACAACAGCAATGAGGAAACCCAGCATTACATCTGCAGCCGGCTTTAGAAAATATGAAAATCCAAAGTCAAGGAAGGGAAGTGTTCCGTCTCCAGGCGGCATATCGCCCATGTGGCCCGGCCAGTAGTCGGCCATTGCCCAAATAAGTGAACCCAGTACAAGAAAAGCACCCGTGATCGCCAAAACCATAATTCCAGGAAAGAGAAACACTTCCAACATGATAAGGCCCACCCCCAACAGGAAAAAGAGTATTTCCTCATGACCAGCCAAACCGGCGATATAATTGCTGGCAAAAACGATAAGCAGTAAGGCAATGCCGGTTACGCCAAAAACCCCAAACCCCGGTGTCTTGAACTCAATAAACAACCCCAATAACCCGATACCCAAAAGGAGGGGGGCAATGTTGTTCATGAACTTGGCAAAGTCCTCTGACCAGGTCACTTCAAATTCCTTGATTATGTATTTACCCGGACCGTAACGATCATCCAGCATGGATTTCACGTCATCGTAGATACCGGACCCTAAAAGGGGACTTGGTGGATTGCCATATTCAACCATGGCCTGTTTAGCCGTTAGGGAGAGGAGTTCGCCTTCGGACTTGAGAATCTTTTCATCAAGCTCCAACACAAACTCCTTCTTCATCATCGCCTGGACGACCTGCACCCGGTGCGGGTACTCCTCGGCATAGGCACGCACGCGGGCCATAAGGTAGCTCTCAAGTTTCATTTTCATGGTGTCTGGAACATCCTGACCGGTTCCCTGAACAATGGCCGCAGATCCAATCACGCTCTTGGGAGCAAAATAAATATCCTCGGTGGAAACCGAGATGTAAACCCCGGCGGAAATAGCTTCTTTCCTAACAAAACTCATCGTTTCCCCATCGAAGCGGTTAAGAACCTCCATCAACTCCAGCGTGGTCTGCAGATCCCCGCCAGGGGTGTCAATGTCCACGACCACGGCATCCACCCCCTTCTCCAATGCCGCCTTCAGGCCCCGTCGCACGATGTATAGCTGGGCAGAAGTGATGAGGCCATGGATGGGCAAAACATATACCTGAACTGGATCAGACCGATTGGGGTGGGAAACTTTTGTCTTGGATGGGTCGAGCGGGGGACGCGGAAGCTCGGTTGATGCGTTGAGCAGACATGACAGCAACAGCCATGCAACCAGAAGCCTGATTGAAATACCATCGGTACTGCGGGTTATTTGTCTTTTTTTCATCAACTTTGTGCAGAACAAACTGCGATGGGGTCTGGGTCATCAATTCCTTTGAACACAATCAAAGACATGATATCTAATTGTCTTATATGGAAACCTTTGAATATCAAGGTCGGAAAATCCACAGGTGGGTTCAGGGTCCATCCACCTTCCTTGCAGATCCGGTTGCCGGAGGCAGATTGATCAGTTGGTTCACAGAAATGGCAGATGGTTCTGTGCGGGATGTCATATATTGGCCAGAGGATGCAGATTATGGGGATATCGGTAAAGTGCGGGGTGGAAACCCCATCCTGTTCCCTTTTGCCGGAAGATGCCATGCTGATGGAGACACTGATTGCTGGGAGGACCAAGATGGGTTAATCCGACCCATGCCACAACACGGTTTCGCCCGGACAAGCACTTTTGAACTAATGGATGCCAATGAAAGCAGTTTCAAGGCCGTACTCCTGCCAGATGTTACAGCCTGCGAGGCCTACCCCTACAACTACGAGTTCCGTGTGAGCTATTTTTTCAGCGAGCTTGGTTTTCAGGTTGAACTTGGCCTTCGTAACAACGAAAGCTTTCCCATACCATGGTGTCCCGGGCATCATTTCTATTTCAGTTTGCCATGGCATTATGAGCTGGGTCGGGATTGTTATGAAATTCATATTCCGGCCAAACGAGCATTGCGACACATGGAAGACGGGAGTCTCGAAAGGGAAAAGGTTGCTGATAAATCGGGTGTTTTCTCTTTTGACGAACCGGTTCTGGTCAATCGGATTCATACACATCTGCAGGATGCTGAATGCACTTTTGGGCCCAAGGGTGGTGAGGAAAATGTTGCCATCCGGTTCAAGAATGAAGAGCCCGTTGCCTCTTCAAGGGCACTGGTCACCTGGACGGAGAGCGAGGAGGCTCCATTTTACTGTATCGAGCCCTGGATGGGTCCTCCAAACAGTCCCGTACACCGCAAGGGTCTTCAGTTGGTTAACCCAGGAGAATCTTCTGCTTTTGCTGTTGAGGTTTCCCTTGTTTAGTTTCAGGTTTTTAATCTTTTAAAACATGTTTCAAGTGACCTTCAGCAAACAATGCATGCGTGCCCTAAACGCCATGCCCAAGAGCGAGCAATTATCACTTGTTGAAAAAATTTCCGATCTTTCTGAGACGATGCTGCAAAAACCGGGCGGCGACCTTGGGCGGTTTCAGCGTGACGGACAGGTTTTTTACAGGTTGCGGGCGGAGGAGCACCGGGTGTATTTCGAGCCAACAGAAGACAAATCCCAACTTCGGTGTCACTATATACTTCATAAAAACACACTAACGGATTTCATTTTCAGGTGTAAATTACCCATCAACAATGAGCAAATGCTTGAGCAGCACAAATCGTTCTGGAAATACCTGGAAACCCTGAGCCGGGGATCCTGAGAACAGATTGTGGGCAACAGCCAACAACATGTGTACAAGGAGAAAGTTTTTCCGGCTCCCCACCTGTTTGTACATTTGTCCACAGTTCATGCAACATCCTGGGTCCTGTGTCCTACCGCATCAAAGCTTGGCTGAAGAGGGTTTTTCCCTTTTTCACAGGACATAAGATGAGGTTGAATTTCCCTTTTTATATTTTCTATATTAAATCCTGATTGTCAATTACCCCAAAGAATCGTGTACTTGATCTTATGAAATTCAAAATCAACCGTGATCACTTCTCAAATGGCTTGCAACAGGTGTTGAATGTTGTCCCAACCCGTCCAACAATGCCGATCCTAAGCAACGTGTTGATAGAGGCAACAGGTGATCAGATTTCACTGACCACCACCAACCTGGACCTTGGCATTCGTTGTTCAATCAAGGCCAAGATGAAAACCGAGGGCACACTGACCCTGCCGGTTCGAAAGCTTGCATCAATAGTTCAGACCCTGCCAAGCATGGAAACAGAAGTTGAGGCCCTGGATGCTGAACATGCCATGATTTCTTCAGGCACCTCAAAGTTCAAGATGACTGCCATAGGAGTAAGCGAGTTTCCACCTCTCCCTGATTTTGAAAACCAACGGGAGTTTTTGCTCGAACAAACCAAGCTTCATCAAATGCTCAAGAGCGTTTCCTATGCACAATCGTCGGATGAAACAAGGCATATGCTGAATGGGGTTTTCTTCAATTTTGAAGAGGGAAAACTGACGGTTGTCGCCACCGACGGAAAAAGGTTGGCGCTTAACAGCATGGAACTGGATGTGTCAGAAGAAAACACTGGCAGCTTTATTCTTCCCATGAAAACAGTCAATGAACTGGAGCGCTTGTTGGGCAAAGGTCAAAATGCCAAGATTCTATTCAATGATCGACAGGTGGCATTTGATATAGAGGTTGGGGAAGATGCTCAAGAAGCAGGTCTATCACAGTCAATCCACTTGGTTTCAAAGGCAGTTGAGGGCAAGTTTCCAAATTATAAAATTGTTATCCCCGAAGATGTGGAACAAACCGTTTCCATAGACCGGAACGATCTTCGCGAATGCATATCCCGTGCCGCGCTGGTCGTGACGGAGAAGAGCATGTCCGTCAATATGACATTCAGTGAAAACCAGCTGGAAATTAGTGGCCAAAGTGCAGAATTTGGGGAGTCAGAAGATAAATTGAAAATCGAATACGATGGGCCAGAAACAAAGCTAACCTTTAATCCAGAATTTTTGGTAAGCCCACTCAAGGTTCTGGATGACGATGATGTCATCCTTCAATTCAAGAATGACATGAGCCCAGGGGTCTTCAGAAATAGCGGACATTTCACCTGCGTTGTTATGCCACTTCGTCTTGGTTAGCAGGAACAGTGATGAAGAAAGATCACTGAAACCTGAACAAGCCCCCAAAACAATGACCCCCCTTGGACCAGTGCTGCTACCTGTTCTCGTCCTGTTGGCGATCCTGACCTCTGCCATTTCAATGGGTATCATTCACGTGGGTCACCCGCTAATCCATATCGCCAACCGCTGGTGCCGCTGGCTTTTGATAGCCCTTCTCTTCTCTCTTCTTCAGCGCTCGACCGTAGGTCGTGCCAGCCACGCGTCCGCGGTTCATGGTGCAC